>NZ_FXLV01000006.1 GCF_900180345.1 Bathymodiolus heckerae thiotrophic gill symbiont | reverse complement strand
CGATTAAAAAGCCTAAGGGATTATTACATCCAGTGAGTAAAAAAGGCTAAAAAGAGAGAAATAAGGCTAAAAAAATCAGACAAACAAGGTGTTTTTTAGATTTTTATGGAAAAATACGGAAATTTTGAGCTATTTTTTTTGAAAAATTGCAAGGGTTGAAAATAGGATGGGGAATTATGAATTATGCAAAGGTCTTTATGAAAACAATTACCCTAAAAACCCAAGACAACTTTTTAATCAAAGAAGCCATAGATGAGGAATATCTGCCACCACCTTGGGAGAAAAAATGAATGTAGTTAGAGGCAGTATTTACCTAGCTAATCTCAAGATCAATTAGAATATGATTCAAATGTTGTTTGTAATTACATTCGTGCAATTGATATCAGCAAATTCACCTCAAATATGCTAACTAAACTCAATAAAAACGAAATGCAAGAAATTGAGGAAAAACTCAAGTAGATACTGACTTTTTACGATTAACCCATGTCAAGGTTGAACCTTGACAAAACACATTACCGTGTTATGATGTGCATAATTTGTTTTTAAAATTGATGCTAAGAATGGGAAATAGAAAAATTACCTTTGCAAACGATGAGTATTATCATATTTATAATCGCGGGGTTGATAAACGGGTTATTTTTAATAACCAAGAGCAATTGATGTATTTTTCAAAGGACTGTCTCTACTTAATGATGTAGAATCCAAATCAGGACCTTTGTCAAGGTTCAACCTTGACAGAAAGGCTGATGAGCAATTGGTTAATGTCGTGGCATACTGTTTATTACCAAATCATTTTCATTTACTATTGAAGCAAAATATTGATAATGGTATTGTCAAATTTATGCAAAGGCTAGGAACATCCTACACTATGTTTTTTAATAAGATGGAAGAGCGCTCTGGTAGTTTGTTTCAGGGTAGATTTAAGGCAAATCATTTGAGTGGCGATTATGCTTTATTGAATGTCGCTAGTTATGTTAATTTGAATTACAAACATCATGGAATTGACCCAAAGAAAACATTGGTTAAATCAAGTATTTTTGAATATTTAGAGAAAGAGGTAGGTGAATGTATTTGTAATACAGACGAAATAAACGAAATTATCGACCAAGCTCAAGGCTTAGAGGGGTATAAAGTATACGCTAAACAAGCGTCTATTGCTTTTGCTGATAACAAAAACATCCTTTTAGCAGAATCTGACTTTGAGTTTTAACTTGTCAAGGTTCAACCTTGACAATTAGCCACCACCAACGGCCTTAATAATTTCACAAATGTCACCTTCGTTTAAGGTGAATTTGGTGTGGTTTGATTTGGGGATAATAACTTTATTGACTTCTAAGGCGATGCGTTGGTTTTGATGGTTGAGTTTTGTGATTAAATCGGTGGCAGTGGATCCGCTGGCAACTTCAAACTGCTTGCCATTGACTTGTAAAATCATCTGTCTATTTTGCCAATGGCACAAGAAACAAAGGATTTAGCTTTAGCTTTCGCTGAGTCGAAGCCTTGCACTGAATCGATTTCAGGGTAGCCTAAACCAAGCAGAATTTTAGTTACTTCGTTGCGTTTAATGTCTTCAATATCAATATCAACTGTGCCTTGTTCGACATTTACTTTGGCACTTTCGGTGTTAAATTCTGTGTTGAGTTTTTTGGTGATTGTGCCTGCACAACCACCACATTTTATGTTTTCTACTGTAATTTGCATAGCACCCTTTATTCGGTTTTGAAGGTGTTATTATATCGTATTTGAATGTCATTAGGGCATGATGGTGTGGTAAAATTCTTGAAGTTTTTAACTTAGGAGTATTGAGTGTCACAAGTGGCCTTATTAGCATTGGAAGATGGATCGATTTTTCATGGAAAATCAATCGGCACTAGTGGCGAAACACTGGGCGAGGTGGTGTTTAACACCTCAATGACAGGCTATCAAGAAATCCTAACTGACCCTTCTTATGCGCAACAAATCGTTGCGCTGACTTATCCACATATTGGTAATACAGGCACCAATAAAGTTGACGAAGAATCTGCTGAGATTTATGCGGCTGGTTTGATTATTCGTGATTTACCACTGCTACAGAGTAACTGGCGTAATACAATGCCTTTGGATGAATATCTCCAGCTAAATAATATTGTTGCAATTAGTGGTATTGATACTCGTGCTTTAACACGCCATTTGCGTGAAAAAGGCGCACTCAAAGGCTGTATTGCGACAGGCGATGGTATTGATGAGGTGGCAACCGTTGAGAGAGCACAATCCTTTGCTGGACTCAAAAATATGGATTTAGCAAAGGTGGTGTCAACCAGTAAGCAATACGTATTTAATGAGGGCTCTTACTCACTTGAAAAAGGTGAATTCAACTCATTGAGTGCAAAATTTAGTGTGGTGGTTTACGACTATGGTGTGAAGAAAAATATTTTAAGAATGTTGGTAGACCGAGGTTGTAATTTAACTGTGGTGAATGCGCAAACGCCTGTTGCAGATGTTCTAGCGATGAAGCCTGATGGTGTGTTTTTGTCAAATGGTCCTGGCGACCCTGAGCCATGTGGCTATGCGATTGAAAATATTCAAACTTTGTTGGAAAGAGATATACCTATATTTGGTATTTGTTTGGGGCATCAATTGTTGTCATTGGCAAGTGGTGCAACTACGCAGAAGATGGTTGTTGGGCATCATGGCGCTAATCATCCAGTGCAAGATTTAGCCTCCAAGCAAGTGATGATTACTTCGCAAAATCATGGTTTTGCAGTATCGGGCGACAACCTGCCAGCACACCTTAAAATAACACACAAGTCGTTGTTTGATAATACCATCCAAGGCGTTAGAGTGGTGGGTAAGAAAGCATTTGGTTTTCAGGGGCATCCTGAGGCTTCACCAGGACCACATGATATGAGTCATTTATTTGATACCTTTATACAGGAAATGAGTCAATGAAAAATTTACTAACAGGCTTTTTGTTTTTGATACTTAGTTTTGCTGTCATGGCAGAAGAGGTTGATCCATTTGAAGACACCAATAGGGTAATTTTTGAATTTAACCAAGGTTTGGATGAGGCCATTTTTGAGCCAGTTGCTAAGACTTATAAGGATAATATTCCTGAAACAGCACAAAATCGAGTGAGTGATTTTTATTCTAATATCGATGATGTTGGAACGCTAGGCAATGAATTAGCTCAATTTGAGTTAGTCAATAGTGCTAATACACTGGGTAGAGTTTTAATCAATTCTACTATAGGGCTGTTAGGTTTGTTTGATGTGGCAAGTGCGATAGGTTTGGAAAAAACCAGCGAGGATTTTGGGCAAACCATGGCAGTTTGGGGTACATCAGAAGGTGCTTTCGTAGTATTGCCAGTATTAGGACCTTCAACATTGCGTGATGCAACAGGCAAGGTGGCAGATAGTTTAATGCATACTAAGGAAGTTAAATCATTAAACACGACAGAAAAAACACTTATGACAGCAACGCAAGCCATTGATACCCGTGTTAAATTATTGCCAGTAACCGACTTACTTAAGAAAGCGGATGACCCTTATATTGCAATGCGCTCTTCTTATTTACAAAAACGAAAGTATGATGTGCATAACGGCAATTTACCTGATGACGACGAGTTTTAGATGCCAAAAAGACAAGATATAAAAAGTATTTTAATTATTGGCGCTGGACCTATTGTTATTGGACAGGCGTGTGAATTTGATTACTCAGGCGCACAAGCGTGTAGCGCCTTGCGTGAGGAAGGTTACCGAGTAATTTTGGTGAATTCCAATCCAGCCACGATTATGACCGACCCACAAATGGCAGATGCAACCTACATTGAGCCGATTGAATGGCGCACAGTGGAAAAAATTATTGAGGTGGAAAAACCAGATGCCTTACTGCCAACTATGGGCGGACAAACGGCACTGAATTGTGCACTTGATTTAGAACGCCATGGTGTGTTAAAAAAGCATGGCGTGGAGATGATTGGCGCTAAAAAAGAGGCGATTGATAAAGCCGAAGACCGTGATTTATTCCGTGAAGCGATGCTTAAAATTGGCTTAGATATGCCCAAAGCAGCCGTGGCACATAATTTGGAAGAGGCATTTGCTGTGCAAAAAACGGTGGGCTTTCCAACCGTTATTCGCCCTTCTTTCACTATGGGTGGTTCAGGTGGCGGTATCGCTTATAACAAAGAAGAGTTTGTTGAAATTTGTGAACGAGGACTAGATCTTTCCCCGACCAACGAGTTGTTGGTTGAAGAGTCGATTTTGGGCTGGAAAGAGTTTGAAATGGAAGTAGTGCGTGACAGCAAAGACAACTGTATTATTATTTGTTCGATTGAAAATCTTGACCCGATGGGCATTCACACAGGCGATTCAATCACTGTTGCCCCTGCACAAACGCTCACTGATAAAGAATACCAAGTAATGCGTAACGCTTCACTGGCTGTTTTGCGTGAGATTGGTGTAGATACGGGCGGCTCAAATGTGCAATTTGCACTTAATCCAGAAGATGGTCGTTTGACGATTATTGAGATGAACCCAAGGGTTTCTCGCTCATCCGCTTTAGCCTCAAAAGCCACAGGTTTTCCGATTGCAAAAGTGGCTGCAAAATTAGCCGTAGGCTACACCCTAGATGAACTTGATAACGACATTACTGACGGTAAAACACCTGCCTCTTTTGAGCCAAGTATTGATTATGTAGTAACTAAAATCCCAAGATTTGCTTTTGAGAAATTCCCTAAAGCTGATGACAGACTCACCACACAAATGAAATCTGTGGGCGAGGTAATGGCCATGGGTTCAACTTTTCAAGAGTCTTTGCAAAAAGCACTCAGAGGTCTAGAAACCGATAAAGTTGGGTTGGATCCGATGGTTGATTTGAATGCCGATGATGCCCGTAATAAAATTCGTTCAGAGTGTATTACGGCGCGTGGTGAGCGTATTTTTTATCTGGCAGATGCTTTTAGATTGGGCATGAGTTTAGATGAAGTGTTTGATTTATCCAAGGTTGACCCTTGGTTCTTGGCACAAATTGAAGACATCGTGTCATCAGAAATGCAAATTAACGGCATCAATATTACTGATATTGAAGCAGATGATATGTTTGCTTTAAAGCGCAAGGGGTTTTCAGATGCACGCCTTGGACAGTTACTGAATTGCAATGAATCCTCCGTGCGTGAGCGTCGCAAAGCACTCAATGTTAAGCCCGTTTTTAAGCGGGTGGACAGCTGTGCAGCTGAGTTTGATACGCAAACGGCGTATTTGTATTCCACTTACCAGCAGCAGTGTGAAGCCAAACCAAACAACAAGAAGAAAATTATGGTTTTGGGCGGTGGACCTAATCGTATTGGACAAGGCATTGAGTTTGATTACTGCTGTGTGCATGCTTCCTTAGCGTTGCGTGAAGATGGTTTTGAGACTATTATGGTAAACTGTAATCCTGAAACGGTTTCTACCGATTATGACATTTCTGATCGCCTATATTTTGAACCATTAACGCTTGAAGATGTTCTTGCGGTGATAGATGTAGAAAACCCAGACGGTATTATTGTGCATTATGGTGGGCAAACGCCCCTTAAATTAGCAGATGCTTTAGAAAAAAGTGGCGCCAAGATTATCGGCACCAGCCCTGATGCGATTGATTTGGCAGAAGATCGTGAACGCTTTTCTAAAATGTTGCAAGAGTTAGGGCTTAAACAGCCCCTTAATGGCACAGCCCGTTCATTAGAACAAGCGCAAGATATTGCTGATGGGATTGGTTTTCCACTAGTGGTTCGTCCCTCTTATGTGCTAGGCGGTCGGGCAATGGAAATTGTGTATAACAAAGACAGCCTTGAACATTATATGCACACAGCCGTGCAAGTTTCAAACGACTCGCCAGTATTACTAGACTCATTCCTTGATCATGCTATTGAAGTTGATATTGATGTTATTAGTGACGGCGAAGATGTGGTGATTGGCGGTATTATGCAACATATTGAGCAGGCAGGCATTCACTCAGGTGATTCTGCTTGTTCGTTACCGCCTTACTCTTTAGAGAGTGAAGTTTTAGATGAAATGCGCACTCAAGTTATTGCCATGGCTAAAGCATTAAATGTTGTAGGCTTGATGAACACTCAGCTGGCGTATCAAGATGGGGAAATTTATGTAATCGAGGTTAATCCTCGAGCTTCACGCACAGTGCCCTTCGTTTCTAAAGCGATTAGCACACCACTTGCAAGTATTGCGGCACGGGTCATGGCAGGTAAAACACTCAAACAATTAGGTTTTACCAAAGAAATTATTCCAAAACACTTCAGCGTTAAAGAGGCGGTATTTCCGTTTAATAAATTCTTAGGCGTAGATCCGATTTTAGGTCCAGAGATGCGCTCAACAGGCGAAGTAATGGGTATTGGCAATGATTTTGCCTCGGCATTTGATAAGGCTCAGTTAGCCGCTGGCAGTCGCGCTCCTGAAAAAGGCAAAGTGTTTGTCAGTTTGCGTAAATTAGACAGGGATAACTTAGTTGATTTAGGAAGATGTCTAGTATCACAAGGGTTTAGTCTAGTCGCAACTCGTAGTAATAAAGAGGCGTTAACCGATGCAGGCTTAGAATGTAAAATGGTGAATAAGGTATCCGAAGGTTCGCCACACATTGTCGATATGATTAAAAATGATGCCATTGATTTGATTGTTAACTCAACCGAAGATACCCAAGGCGTTGAAGATGCTGCTGAAATTCGCTGTCAAGCTTTGGTACACAAAGTGCCGTTTACCACGACTGTGGCAGCGGCTTTTGCCATGCTGGATGGCTTGAAGGTTAACAAAAAACTAACCGTAAGAACGATACAATCACTAAATAATTAGGAGAGGAAAATATGGAAAATACCCCAATGACCGTTGCTGGCGCTAAAGCCTTAGAAGTAGAGCTACTCAATCTTAAAGATGCTGAACGACCACGCATTGTGGAAGAGATTGCCACTGCCCGCGCCCATGGCGACTTGAAAGAAAATGCCGAATATCACGCCGCTAAAGAAGAACAAGGCTTTATTGAAGGACGCATTAAAGAAATAGAATCTAAGCTTTCACATATGCAAATCATCGATGTGACCAAACTCAGCAAAGATGGCAGATGTGTATTTGGCACCACCATTACCTTGATGAATCTTGAAGATGAGTGTAAAATTACCTACCAAATCGTAGGAGAGGATGAGGCTGATATTGATAAAAACAAAATTTCTTGTTATTCGCCAATTGCCAGTGCGTTGATGAGTAACGAAGTCGGCGATGAAGTTACCGTCAAAGCCCCTCAGGGCGATATAAAGTATGAAATTTTAGAAATTCAATATATTTGAGTTTTCTTAATGAGACCTTTGCATAAATATGAATAATCATCAAAAATCCACTTTTCACCCGCTTGGCGATTTTTTAAACCCAGCCTTAGCCCTGCTAGGACAAGGTTTAATAAAATCACCAATCTGGCAAAAATTGAATTTTGCTAATCATCCCTATTTATGCAAAGGCCTCTTAATGATTAATTCTAAATAATGGAGAATAATTTTATGAAAGTTGAGCAACGAATTACCACAGTTGTTTTATTGGCTGCTGGTACAGGGTCTCGTCTACGACCGCTCACTCTGGATGCACCAAAATGCCTTACTATGATTAAAGGCAAACCTATTCTACAACATTTATTAGACACATTCCGTATTCAGGGTATTAAGAAAATAATTGTAGCAACGGGTTATTTGGAGCACCGTATTCGTGAATATTTAGAGCAACATGCCAGTGATATGGTAATAGAATATATTTTTAATGCTAATTATCAAACAACCAATAATATTTATTCTTTATGGCTGACTAGACAAGTTATTCAAGAAGATTTTATATTGATGGAAAGTGATTTGGTGTTTGATTCCAGTCTTTTAGATGATATGATGTATCCAAATCGCATCGCAGTATCAAATATTTTGCCTTGGATGAATGGTACAACAGTGTCATTAGATAATAATCATAAAGTCAATATATTTCATATGTCTGCTAATGTTTTAAATAATCCACATTATAAAACCGTTAATATTTGTAGTTTATCTTTAGGCAGTTGGTATAAAGTGCTAGATAGGTTAGATAATTATATTTCTGCAAAGAACCTTAATACCTATTATGAGGCTGTTTTTGCAGATTTAGTGGCAAATAAGACCCTGTCCTTTGAAGCTATTATGTTTGATGAAAAAAAATGGTATGAAATTGATACCATCGAAGATTTAGAGGCGGCAGAAAAACTTTTTAGTCGATGATCCACTTCTTATTTAAAAATAGTGCCAATATCGTTTCAATATTGGGCGTTTTACCTTTGGCTTTATTGTATTTAGATGATGGGTATCAATATTTACTCCCACTGATTGTTTTTAACAATGTCATGGATGACCTTGATGGTATTCTAGCGGCTAAACTAAACATCAGAAGCCGTTTTGGTGCTGATTTAGACAATGTTTGTGATGCAGTTGCCCATGTTGCTATAACGCTTGCATTAGGAGTGCACTTTGGTGGGGTGGTGCTTGTTGCTAGTATAGTTGCCTCAGGTGCAGTCATCCTTCGGGCAACCTCTAGGCTAAACCCTGACACTCTCAGTGGTGGTTCACCCACGAATGAGTTAATGCGTCATTTATTGTTTGTGCTACTATTGAGTAATATTTTTAACATAAATCCTGATTATATCTTGGTTGTCGTGTTGTTTTTAAACACAATTTCTATGTCATCGTCAAAGAAAATGACAGCAATGATTCGCAGTCAGGCCAAAACCGCATTATCTGTTGTATTGATTAATGTTTCATTGATAGTATCTTTATTATTGCCAATCTCAGCGCCTTATATTGCCATTGTTTTTTTTACAACTTACTTATATGCCTTTTTTGCCAGCAAGAGCGCTAATAACAATATAGAACAGCATTAAAATCTTCAAAAAAGAAGTCTTTAACCAATAAAGGTTAGCCACGAGGGTGGTGTTTGTAGTGCTGTGATTTGAGATGGGTGTTTTGAATATGGGTGTAAATTTGCGTGGTGGAAATATCACTATGCCCTAGCATTAACTGCACACTGCGCAAATCTGCCCCTTGTTGAACTAGGTGAGTGGCAAAAGCGTGACGCAAAGTGTGGGGAGACAAGGGTTTGTCAATGCCAGCTTTGGTGGCGTAGGCTTTGATAATGTAGAAGAAATTTTGTCGGCTCATGCCTACACCACGATTGCTGAGAAAATAAGCATCGGTTTGCCCTGATTTAAGCAGAAAAGACCTGGCTTTTTGTTCGTAAATAGTCAAATAATCCATTGCAATTTCCCCCATCGGTAGCATACGCTCTTTATTGCCTTTGCCGTGAATGCGAATGTATTCTTCGTTTAGGTTGATGTTGTGATAATCCAGATTAATTAACTCAGACACACGCAGTCCGCAGGAGTATAACAGCTCTAACATAGCACGGTCACGCACGCCAAAAATGGTTTTTTTATCGGGAGCACCTAATAATTGTTCAACTTCTGTAATATTTAAAAAGGTGGGGAGTTTTTGTGTTTGTTTTGGGTGGTGTAGTTTGTCGGCTGGATTGCTGTCAATTGTTTGTGCACTCAGTAAGTATTGATAAAATGTCCTGATACAGGTGAGTATGCGTGCTTGCGTGGCAGGGGTAAGTTGTCGATGTGCAAAATAATTGCTAATATCTTTGTCATCAACTTTTATTAATGGGGTATTGAGCCATTTTGAGAAGAGTTTCAGGTCTGAACGATAGGCACTGAGTGTGTTTTGACTAGCACCTGAGGAAAGCCAGTAGTGGTCAAGAAAGTTATCAATTAGTGTTAAATCATTCATTGGTTAAATTTTAGACAAAAAAATACCGGCAATTACCGGTATTTTTAAGAATAGGCAATGGTTATTTTTTAATTGCCAACTTTTCTTTAATTCTGGCTGCTTTACCAGTCAATTCACGAAGATAGTATAGTTTCGCTTGGCGAACTTTACCACGGCGTTTAACAGCTACAGAATCAATCATCTTAGAATGTGTTTGAAAAATACGCTCAACGCCTTCGCCGTGAGAAATTTTTCTAACTGTGAAGGCTGAACCGATGCCACGGTTTTTCTTGGCAATGACTACGCCTTCAAATGCCTGCAATCTTTCGCGTTCACCTTCACGCACTTTAACTTGGACAACAACCGTATCGCCTGATGAAAATTCAGGAATATCTGTTCTTAGTTGTTCGTTTTCAATTTGGTCAATTAAATTCATCGGCGCTTTCCTTTCTCTCGAATCTGTAAAAAAGGGCAATTATACAGTCATTACGATTATGAAACAAGGCGAATGAGCAGGGAGACCACTGTATTAATCCATTACAACTCTATGAGACGCATAAAATAGCACCTTTTTACCCAAAAACTATACAGCAATCTTTGTGGGAGGACAAATAACTGGCTATTCTTCTCATTTTTGGATAAAAATGCACTATTTTTTATATTCCCTAAGTCGCACTGGGTTAATGCAGTGGTCTCACAAGGCAAATTTATGGCATAATTATGTGCTTTATGTATCGGGTGAATTGACCATGGGAAAAGTAACTGGCTTTAAGGAATTTGACAGGAAAACTGAGGATTATCGTCCTGTTGAATTGCGTGTTAAAGATTACGGTGAAATTTTCACAGGCACGCATGATGTTGCGCATTTGCAAGAGCAAGGGGCAAGATGTATGGACTGCGGTGTACCGTTTTGTCAATCAGAAAATGGCTGCCCTGTTGACAACCTGATTCCTGAATGGAATGATTTGATTTATCATGATAAATGGCAAGAAGCGTTAATTCGCTTACATAAAACCAATAATTTCCCAGAGTTTACAGGACGAGTTTGCCCTGCACCTTGTGAAGGTTCATGCGTGTTGGGGTTGAACAATCCTGCCATTACTATTAAAAATATTGAACAAGCGATTGTTGATAAGGGCTTTGAAGAAGGTTGGATTCAGCCTTACCAGGTTGCGTATCGTACGGGCAAAAAAGTGGCAATTATTGGCTCTGGACCTGCGGGTTTAGCAGCAGCAGATGAATTAAACAAACTGGGGCATAATGTTGTTGTATTCGAGCGTGCCAGCCGTATTGGTGGTTTGTTGATGTATGGCATTCCGAATATGAAACTCGGCAAGGATGTGGTCAATCGTCGTGTGGATTTGTTAAAAAGTTCAGGGATTGAATTTATTACCAATGTTGATGTGGGCAGGGATATTAGCATTGAGCAACTACAAAAAGATTTTGATGCAATCATTTTCACCACAGGCTCAACACAGGGGCGTGATTTGCCGGTGGATAATCGTGATGCACATGGCGTGTATTTGGCGATGGAGTATTTGACCAAGAGCACCCAAAGTTTGCTAGACACTGGTAGTGCCGATAATTCTGATTTATCTGCCAAGGGTAAAGATGTGATTGTAATTGGCGGTGGCGATACAGGTACTGACTGCATTGGCACGGCGTTGCGTCAAGGGGCAAAATCAATTGTGAATTTTGAACTGATGGGCAAACCCCCTGTTGAACGGGCGGACAGTAACCCTTGGCCGCTGTGGCCGCTGATTTATCGGGTTGATTATGGGCACGCCGAAGTGGCAAAAGTGTTTGGCAAAGACCCAAGACAATATCATTTAATGACCAAATCATTTATTAAAGATGAAAACGGTAAAGTAACAGGGCTTAATACTATTAATGTTGATTTTAAAGAAGGGCAATTAATTGAGATTGAAGGCAGCGAAAAAACTTGGAACACACAATTGGTGCTTTTATCAATGGGCTTTGTTTCTCCCGAACATTATTTAAGCGATGATGCTAATATCAGCCTTGACGAACGAGGCAACTATCAAGCCAACTACGGCGAATACACCACTTCTCAAAAAGGTATTTTCACCGCAGGCGATTGTCGCCGTGGTCAATCTCTAGTCGTATGGGCAATCAACGAAGGGCGTGGCGTTGCCGTCCAAGTTAATCGTTATCTAACTGGCTAGTCTAATATATCCCCTAAGGGGTAGCCATAAATATTACTAATAAAGCAGGGTATTTTCTTGCATTTGCGTATAATTTCCTCTGTTCCAATTTCCTTTTCTTTGAGATTAGGGAATTTATTAAAACTATTGGAGAAATAAAATGGCAAAAGAGTTATATAACACACCCAACCTTGATGAGTTGGAAAATGGTCCATGGCCTTCGTTTGTAACAGGTCTTAAGCGTTTAGCGCAAGACGATCACGCAGGTGCAGGCATGGTTCGTGATGTCTTAGCAACACTAGAAACATCTTATGTGACTAAGAAAGGCTACTGGAAAGGTGGCACTGTTGGTGTTGTTGGTTATGGCGGCGGTGTAATCCCTCGTTTTAACGAACTTAAGGATGAAAATGGCGAGTTTAAATTTAAAGAAGCAGGCGAGTTCCATACTTTAAGAATTCAGCCACCAGCAGGTATGCACTATACCTCTAAGTTATTGAGAGACATGTGTGATATATTTGTTGATAATGGCGGTTCTGGTTTGATTGCATTCCACGGTCAATCAGGTGATATTATGTTTCAAGGGGCGACTGAAGAGACTACGCAAACTATTTTCAATGAACTTAATGATTATGGCTTTGATATGGGTGGTGCAGGTCCTGCAGTGCGTACAGGTATGTCATGTGTGGGTGCGGCGCGTTGTGAAATGTCAAACACCAATGAGCAAGCGGCATTAAGAACTTTAGTTAATGCATTCCTTGATGATATGCATCGTCCTGCATTGCCATACAAAATGAAATTTAAAGTTTCAGGTTGTGCAAATGACTGTATGAACTCTATTGAGCGTTCAGACTTTGCAACCATCGGTACTTGGAGAGATGATATTAAAATCAACCAAGATGCATGGAAAGCAATGGTTGCTGACAAAGGTATGGATTATGTGGTTGACAATATTACTTCTCGTTGTCCTACACAATGTATGAAAGTTAATAAAGACACTTCATTAACGATTGACAATAAAAACTGTGTTAAGTGTATGCATTGTTTAAATGCGACTTCGCCACTCACGCACAAATACATTAAAGATGCAGCAGAAGGCGCAATTTTAGCAACAGGCGATGACAAAGGTGTAACCATCTGTATGGGCGGTAAGCGCACATTGAAAATCGGCGATTTGTTCGGCACAGTTGTTGTTCCATTTATGAAACTTGAAACTGAAGAAGATTACGAAACAATCGAAGAATTGGCAGGTGAAGTGATTGACTTTTTTGCTGAAAATGCATTAGAGCATGAGCGTACTGGTGAAATGATTGAGCGTATTGGTATTGTTAATTTTATGGAAGGTATTGGCTTAGAAGTTAATCCAAACATGGTTGACTCGCCTCGTTATATGTCTTATGTTCGTATGGACAAGTGGGACGAAGAAGCAGTTAAATGGTTTGAAAACAAAGCCGAAGCAAACGCGTAATATCAACGCATAATCTTTATTATATAAAATATTTAGGAGAAATAATTATGGCTGAGCCAGTAAGAATGCCTATCGAATCAGGTTGCCCTGATCCTGTTCAATATATGCACCCAACTATGCGTCGCAACTATGGCGCATGGGCTTATCACGACCGTCCGCGTCCAGGTGTTTTGCGCCACACTTCAAAGCACAATGAAGAAGTTTGGACCGTTCGTTGTGGCACACAAAGACAAATGGATGTTTACACCATTAAAAAATTAGCAGACATTGCCGATGAGTTTGGTGATGGTTACATTCGTTTTACCATTCGCTCAAATGTTGAATTTATGGTGGACACTGAAGCCAAGGTAAATCCTTTGATTGAAGCACTAGAATCTGCTGGTTTTCCAGTAGGTGGCACCGGTCCAACGGTATCAATGATTTCACACACTCAAGGTTGGCTGCACTGCGATATTCCAGGCACTGACGCTTCAGGTGTAGTAAAAGCATTGATGGACGAATTGTATGAAGAATACAAAAAAGCAGAAATGCCAAACCGTGTGCATATGACGACTTCATGTTGTCAAATTAACTGTGGTGGTCACGGCGATATTGCGATCAATATTCAACACACCAAGCCACCTAAGATTAATCATGATTTAGTGGCAAATGTTTGTGAACGCCCAACGGTTGTTGCGCGTTGTCCAGTGGCTGCGATTCGTCCTGCAATGGTCAATGGCAAGCCTACTTTGGAAGTGGATGAGAAGAAATGTATCTGTTGTGGCGCTTGCTTCCCACCTTGTCCGCCAATGCAAATTAACGATCCTGAGCATTCTAAAATTGCTATCTGGGTTGGTGGCAAACACTCAAATGCACGAAGCAAGCCTTCGTTCCAAAAGTTAGTTGCAGCAGGTCTACCAAACAATCCGCCAAGATGGCCAGAAGTTGGTGCCGTGGTTAAGAAGATTTTAGCCGTGTATAAAACCGATGCCCGTGATTGGGAAAGAGTTGGCGAGTGGGTTGAGCGTATTGGCTGGCCAGCATTCTTTGAAAAGACAGGTCTACCGTTTACTAAATTTCATGTTTCTGACTGGAAAGGTACACGCCATCAGTTGAATTCATCTGCTTATATTCGTCTCTAAGGGATAGTTAAAAATGAAAATTTCTATTCAAATTAACGAAGGTCCTTACCAGCATCAAGCTTCTGATACAGCGTATCAGTTTGCTAAAGCGGCAATTGCTAAAGGACACGAGATTTTTCGCGTGTTCTTTTATCACGATGGCGTTGATAATGCTTCGCGTTTTACTGTTCCACCACAAGATGACAGAAATATTGTTAACAACTGGGCATCCTTAGACATTAAGAATGCTGATGGCGAACCTGAGTTAGTGGTTTGTGTGGCTGCTGCGCTTCGTCGTGGTATGTTGGATGAAGGCGAAGCAGGTAAGAATGGTATTGATGGTAATAATATTCACCCAGCATTCCGCATTTCAGGTTTGGGTCAGTTGATTGAAGCTGGCATCCAATCTGATCGTTTAGTGGTATTTGGAGACTAAGATGGCGATAAAGAAATTTATGTATTTAAACCGTAGGGCACCTTACGGCACTGTGTATGCATTAGAGTCATTGGAAGTGGTTTTAATTGCCGCTGCTTTTGATCAAGATGTATCTTTAGCGTTTATGGATGATGGTGTATATCAACTCGTTGAGGGTCAAAAAACTGATGGTATTGGTATGAAAAACTTTTCTAAGACTTTTCATGCGCTTGGCGATTATGACATTAACCAGTTTTTCGTGTCAGCAGAATCTTTAGAAGAAAGAGGACTGAGTGTAGATGACCTTATGCCTTTAGTATGGGAAGATGAAGATGACGACTGGGCAGAAAAACCAAGCATTAAGGTGGTTCCTAATGCTGAATTAACTAAAATTATGTCTGAACAAGATGTATGTTTAAGTTTTTAAGGAGTATTCATTATGCTACATACAGTAAATAAATCATCTTTCGAACGCAATTCTTTGCAGTCTTGCTTAAATACAATTGATGACAGCAGTGTCATTTTATTGATTGAAGATGGTGTGATTTCCGCTGCAAAGAATTCAAAATCATTCATGCTTGCTGAGCTTGCCACCCAAGGCAGAGTTTATGCGTTGCAAGGTGATGTTGAAGCACGAGGAATTTCATCAAAACTTGCCGATAATATTAAATTGGTTGATTATGCAGGTTTTGTTGATTTAGTAATTGAGAATGGAACTGCGGTTTCATGGGTTTAAGTTGTTGCAAAAATCTTTAATAACACCCGTTATTAATTTTTTTGGAATAATATTTTTTTAATTTAAATAATAGGAGTAAAAAATGGCTGATATTTTAGGCGCAGAAGTAGATGAAGAAGGTTTCTTGGTAGATCTTAAAGATTGGACGAAGGAAATTGCTGTAGAAATGGCAAAAGGTGATGATATTGATTTATCTGAAGAGCATTGGGATGTAATTAATTTCTTGCGTGATTATTTTGAAGAATATCAAATTGCACCAGCGGTTCGTGTATTAACCAAAGCAATTGGCAAGCAATTTGGTAAAGAAAAAGGTAACTCTAAGTACTTGTATTCTTTATTCCCGTATGGTCCTGGTAAGCAAGGTTGTCGTTTTGCTGGTCTGCCTAAACCAACTGGCTGTATCTAAATATTGGATTTGAGAAGCCCAAAGCTTCTTGATCAAATATTAATTGAAAGCACCCGTTTATTCGGGTGTTTTCCCAAATTTTAAATTTTTTGAGAGCAATATGTCTGTAGTAAGTATTTTTTTTACGGCTTTATTTTATATATCACTGGCGATATTTCTGATTGGAATGACGAGAAAAATCTATCAGTATTGGATGACACCTGTACCTCTTAAAATTCCAACCGCACCAACTCCATTAACACAAACAGGTGTGGTTATGCGACTAGCACGCGAAGTTGTGTTGTTTGAAAGTTTGTTCAAGTCTAACAAGTGGACTTGGCTGTTTGGCTGGTTATTCCATGTTGGTTTGTTATTGGTTTTAATTCGCCACGCTCGTTATTTTTGGCCAGGCGATCTGCCTGAAATCTTTTTATTGATTCAGCCTTTTAAATACGCAGCTTTTGCGATGGTTATTGGGTTGTTTGGTTTGCTTGGTCGTCGATTTTTTGTTGAGCGTATCCGTTACATTTCAGCACCTAGTGATTATTTAATGTTGCTTTTGTTGTTGGTAATTGGCGTGAGTGGCGTAGTAATGACATTCACCAGCAACCACACTGATGTGATTATGGTAAAAGAATTTGCCTCTGGTTTGATTGTTTTTAATTGGGCAGATTTACCAACAGAGGTGCATTTCTTGGTGCATATCTTTATGGTATTTGTGCTGATGGCAATTTTCCCAATTTCAAAATTACTTCATGTGCCTGGTGTGTTTTTCAGCCCCACTCGCAACCAAGTAGATGATGCGCGTAAAAAACGACACATTTCACCATGGGCACTTAAACAAGAGCAAGAACACGCAATTAAATTAGACCAAACCCTTGGTCAAGACAGTGAGGGAAAATAACATGGCAAAAGAATTTGACATTCCAAAATTACCCACTTATCTAGAGATTCCTGAAATTAATGAAGGGGCTATGGAGGGCAAAGGTCCATTTAAATCTTCTAAGGAGTTTCAAACTCCACTCGGCTTTCCGGGTGAGAAAGTTGATAATTGGCAAGAGGTCGCTATCAACAAAATGGGCGAACTTAAATCTAAGTATCGCTCAGTTCAAGTATTTCTAGATGCTTGCGTGAAATGCGGCGCTTGTACGGATAAATGCCATTATTTTTTAGGCTCATCAGACCCTAAAAATATGCCAGTGGCTCGTCAAGATTTGTTCAGAAGCGTTTATCGTCGCCACTTTACTTTTGCAGGTAAATACTTCCCTAAATTAGTGGGGGCAAAAGAGTTGGACGATGAGATGCTAGATGATTGGTATAACTATTTTCACCAGTGTTCACAATGTCGCCGTTGTAGCGTGTTTTGCCCATACGGTATTGACACTGCTGAGATTTCAATGGCAGCCCGTGAAGTGTTAGATGCTGTTGGCGTAGGTCAAAAATACTGCAATCAAATCTTAGGCAAAGCAATTACGATTGGCAATAACTTAGGTTTACCTGAGCCAGCATTACGAGATACTTTGCTTGATCTTGAAGAAGAAATTGAAGAAGAAACTGGCGTTGCGGTTAAATACCCATTAGATGTCAAAGGTGCTGAGATTTTACTCATTACTCCTTCAGCAGATTTTTTTGCTGAACCGCATATTGACGGTTTGATTGGTTATGGCAAGGTTTTCCATCAAGATGGCGTGAGCTGGACAATGAGCTCTTACGCCGCTGAAGGGGCAAACTTTGGTATGTTCATTGGTTCTTACGACATTATGCGTAAAGCAGCACTGAGAATTCGTAAGGCGGCACTTGATCTTGAAGTGTCTCGTGTGATGGTAGGCGAATGTGGTCACGCTTGGCGTGTGGCTTATAGTTTTTGGAATACCTTAACAGGGGTAGGTGCTGGTGCTAGCGCAACAGACGAATTTGCTCAAAAATTACAAAACCAGTTGGATTCTCGTTATCCACAACCACAACATATTATTGAATACACACATGACTTAATTCAACGCGGTAAGTTGGATTTTGATAAGTCTGCTAATGACGATAGAACAGTTACTTTCCACGATTCTTGTAATGTTGCCCGTGCGACCAATATGGGCGGCATTCCAAACGGTCAATTCATCCTTCCTCGTGAGGTGATTAAAGCAGTTTGTAATAATTTCGTAGATATGGAGAGAGGCACGATTATGGAATCTACATTTTGTTGTGGCGGCGGTGGCGGACTATTAACCGATGATTTAATGGAGATTCGTATTAAAGGTGCGATGCCGAGAATGCAAGCACTAAAAGAAGTAGAGAAGTCTGATGCTGTTGATACGCTGGTTGCTATTTGTGCAATCTGTAAATCACAGTTCAGCAAAGTTTTACCAAAATTTGATTTTGACCCTTATATGATTGTGAGTGCTCATCAGTTAGTGAGTGAAGCAATTATTATGGACAAACCACAAACAGATGATTCTCAAGCCGAAGTGGCAAAAGAAGCAGAAACAGAAAAAGTAGACTAACAGATAAGGAGATTTGACATGCAAAAGAACCCGTACGGACAAATTCATAAAGGCGACAATCACACATTTAGAATGTTTAAGGATGAGGGTGATGATTTAGGCACAGTACCATGGAATCAAAAGATTTTTCAAAATGATACCTCTCATAAGTGTCCAACTTATGTCAGTCAAACGCCACCATGTCAAGGGTCTTGCCCTTCTGGTCACAATATTCGTGGTTGGTTAGATATTGTTCGTGGTATGGAAAAGCCTTCTGGTGATATGTCATGGCAGGAATATGCCTTCCGTCGTTCGACTGATGCAAATCCATTTCCCTCAATTATGGGTCGTGTTTGTCCAGCACCATGTGAAGATGGCTGTAACCGTAACGAAGTTGAAGACACGGTTGGTATTAATGCGGTGGAGCAATTTATTGGCGACACAGCAAAAGAACAAGGCTATAAATTTGAAATTAATGCAAAAGACACAGGTAAAAAAGTGGCAATTATCGGTGGCGGTTGTGGTGGTTTAACGGCAGCATTGCAATTACGCAAGCAAGGCCATAGCGTTACTGTATTTGAGAAATACGAGCAACTTGGTGGAATGATGATGTACGGTATTCCTGATTATCGTGTGCCGCGTGATGTGTTGCAATATGAAATTGAACGCATTATAGAAACAGGTGTGGAAACTAAAATGAACACCAAAGTTGGTGTTGATGTTTCTATGCAAGATTTAGAAAAAGATTATGATGCAGTGTTGTTTGCGATTGGCGCCATGAGTGGTCGTGCGTTGCCAATTCCAGGTGGCGATGCAGACAATTGTGTATCAGGTGTTGCCTTCCTTGAGGCTTATAACCAAGGCCGTCTTAAGCATATTACGGGCAAAGTAATATGTATTGGCGGTGGTGACACTTCGATTGATGTGGTCTCTGTTGCTCGTCGTTTGGGTAATATTGAAAATGCGGCTGATAAAGACCGCCCTGAACGAGTGATTTTTGATGATACTGCACACGATGTGGTTGATACTTCTAAGCGCTTAGGTGCGGATGTGTTATTAACAACGCGCTCAACTATTGAGAATATGCCAGCAGCACAAGAAGAAATTGATGATGCCAATCGTGAAGGCGTTGAAATTCAAGGACAATTACAACCCGTAGAAGTTGTTAAAGACGAAGACGGGCGAGCAATTGCATTACGCATGGTGCGCCTAGAGTCAGACGGATCTACGCCAATTGAAGGTTCTGAATTTGATATTGAATGTGAGTTAATTGTTTCGGCAATTGGCCAAAGTGTTGACGCTGAGGGGCTGGATGATTCTTTTTTCAATGAACGTGGCTTTATTGATGCAGATAAAAACTTCCAAGTGCCGAATAAACCCGGTTTCTTTGTTTGTGGTGATGTGGTTCGTCCGCATTTATTAACAACTGCGATTGGTCAAGCGGGTATTGTTGCTGAAAGTATTGGTGATTATCTTGAGGGTAGTAACCAAAAAGTGCGTAGCAAGGTTGATGTGCATTACTTTGATTTAATGGACAAGTTGAATGAATGGGACTTAGCGCCTTCAGATTATGAAAAAGGCGGTGCGTTTGGTGAAGCTACAGATACTGCGGATTATGCGGTACATAACTACGAAGACCGCTCATTTGCCTCTATTATTCCACATACAGAATTATTCTTAGGGCACTTTGACAACGAAGAACGTCATGCACGCAACCATAAATTGGTCAATGTTGACAATGTATTGGGCAACTTTGAGGAGCGTTTAATTGGTTATAGTGAAGAAGAAGCACAAAAAGAAGCAGGTCGTTGTATGTCTTGTGGTTTGTGTTTTGAGTGCGATAACTGCGTGATGTATTGCCCACAAGATGCAGTATTTAAAGTCAAGAAAGATCAAGCAACGCTAGGTCGTTATGTTGACACTGACTATAATAAGTGTATTGGTTGTCATATCTGTGCCGATGTATGTCCAACAGGCTATATTCAAATGGGACTTGGTGAATAATTACACAAAGAGAGCGATTATGAGACATTTGTTGATTATTTTTTTAGCCCTAGCGTTTACCAGTGTGTTTGCGCATGCTGATAAACATGTTAACCTTGGCGATAGAGCCACTGAGTTAAAAGATGAGGGTAAGAGTAGGGATATTCATCCTAGTCTTGCTGAGATTAGAAAAATGCACCCTGAGTTTTTATTGCATAAACGCGATAAGACATTACGTCAAGGCGTTCGCACTCAGCGTGATTCCTTAAAAGAATGTGTTAATTGCCATAGTTCTACTAAGAATGATGAATATGTGCCTATTAATGCACCGGATCAATTCTGCTCAACCTGCCATCAAAAAGTAGGCACAAGCTTAGATTGTTTCTCTTGTCATCGCACCACACCAAAAGAGGGATTATGAATAAAGAACTAAATCGCCGTGATTTTCTTAAGAATACAACGGCTGTTACGGCGGGTGTAGCAACGATTGCTAGTGGCATTACGCTCACTACATTTGCCGCTAATGACAATCCAGTAACCAACGAAAAACGCTGGGGAATGTTGGTTGACACCAACAAACTGACCGAGTCGAATATTAATGATATGGTTAACGCTTGTCAAGAAGAAAATGGTTGGGGCAGTGAAATACATTCTACTGGTCATCAAAAACCAAGCTGGATTAAGAAGATTAAAGTAAAGGATAAGGTTACTGGTAAGATTGATATGCTACCAATGATGTGTCAACACTGCGAACACCCACCTTGCGTAGATGTTTGCCCAACTAACGCCTCAATGAAGCGTGAAGATGGCATTGTGTTGGTGGACAAGCACTTATGTATTGGTTGTCGCTATTGTATGATGGCTTGCCCTTACGATGCGCGCTCGTTTGTGCATGAAGATTTGAGTAATCAAAAAGAACATATGCCTCGTGGCAAAGGCACAGTTGAATCTTGCACAATGTGTGTTCATCGTGTTGATAAAGGCGAAATGCCTGCTTGTGCTGAGGCAGTGAGTAGCAACGGCGTTATTTTTGGTGATTTGTATGATGCCAATAGCAAGATTAATCAAACACTTAAGAAAATTCAATCTACACAAATCAGAACAGATTTAAATCTGAATACTGGTGTTCGCTATAGCGGAATTTAAAAGGCTTAAAGAGTAATTATGAACATTCGTTATCAACAAATAGAAGGTAGAAGTTTAGGTTTTTATGCACTTGTTGCAGGTCTAGGCGTTCTTATTTTAACTGCATTGGGCAGTGTGTATTTTATGGAGCATCACGGTCATTATGTGACGGGTATGAATAATCGTATTGTATGGGGAATACCACATGTATTCGCTTTATTTTTGATTATCGCCGCCTCAGGTGCGCTTAATGTTGCCTCTATTGCATCGGTATTTCAAAATAAACTTTATAAGCCTTTATCACGCTTATCAGGTTTGGTGTCGTTGGCATTATTAGCAGGTGGCTTAATGGTTTTGGTGCTTGATTTAGGTCGCCCTGATCGTCTAATTGTGGCAATGACGGAGTATAATTTTAAGTCAATTTTTGCTTGGAATATTATTTTATATAATGGTTTTTTTGTCATTGTTGCGGTGTATTTGTGGATGATGTTTGAACGCAGAATGAATAAATTTAGTCGGAAAATTGGCATAGCGGCGTTTATTTGGCGTTTGGTATTAACTACTGGCACAGGTTCTATTTTTGGTTTATTGGTTGCTCGTCATACTTACGATGCCATGATTATGGCGCCTAAATTTATCGTTATGTCGTTTTCTTTTGGCTTGGCTTTCTTTATTTTAATTTTGATAGCAAGTTACAAATGGGGCGATCGTCCATTGGGTGATGTAATTTTAAATCGCCTAAGAAACTTACTTGGTGTATTTGTGGCAGCCGTTTTGTATTTTGTGATTGTGTTTCATATTGGTAATATTTATCTTGCTGAAAACAACAATGTAGAAATGATTTTATTTGCTAATGGGAGTATTTACACCAATTTATTTTGGTATGGGCAAATAATATTAGGCTCAATTGTGCCACTTGTCTTAATTTATCACCCAGCAGTGAAAGGCAATCGTTCTGTTTTAGGTTTGGCATCGATATTGGTTATTATTGGCGGCATTGTTCAAATGTATGTATTAATTGTTGGCGGTCAAGCCTATCCATTAGAAATGTTCCCAGGCAAAGATATTTTAGAAGGTTATGGCGGTATTGTAGCATATACACCATCATTTCCTGAAATAGCCTTGGGTGTTGGTGGTCTGGCGTTGGCATTAGTTGTTGTTACTCTTTTAGTAAAGTTTTTGCCATTCTTACCTGAAAGTCTAGCAGACAAAGTGGCAGACCCACATCATAAAATTTAACCCATAATGAGGTATGCCCTCATCTATCTACCTTTCTGCCGCTCATAAATCTTCAGGTAAGACTGTTGTCAGTCTAGGATTGTGTGCGGCATTTAAGGCACAATCGCTTAAAGTTGCTGCGTTCAAAAAAGGCCCTGATTATATCGACCCCTTATGGCTAACTCAGGCCAGTGGCAATCCTTGCTACAATTTGGATTTTTACACTATGTCCAAGGATGAAATAATCAGCCTATACGGGCGACATATTAGTAGCAGCGATATTGCCATTATTGAAGGTAACAAAGGCTTGTATGACGGCATGAGCGTTACAGGTGGCGATGCCAACGCCGATATGGCGAAATTGCTAAATAGCAGCGTTATTTTAGTGATTGATGCCACTGGCATTACCCGAGGTGTTGCCCCGTTATTAAAGGGTTATCAAGTGTTTGATGCAGAGGTCAATATTGCAGGTGTTATTCTTAATAAAGTTGCTGGCGAGCGCCATGAATCAAAACTTATCCAAGCCATCGAACATTACACGGATATTCCTGTTTTAGGTGCGATTCGTCGCTCTAAAGACCTTGCCATTGATGAACGACATTTGGGACTTGTGCCAGCAAATGAGTCTGCACAATCGCAAATCTTTATTGACAGTACTGCCAAGATAATTGCCAACCAAGTGGATTTAGAGAAAATTTTATCTTTTAATAATGAAAAGCCCTTAGCTAATACACCAGCGCCAATCACATCCACCAGTAACTTAACGATTGCTGTAGCAAAAGATCAGGCCTTTGGTTTTTATTATCAAGATGATGTAGATGCTTTCAAGTCTTTAGGGGTTAGAGTTGTCTATTTTGATACATTAAAAACACCAAAGTTACCCAAATGTGATGGTTTGTTTATTGGTGGTGGTTTTCCTGAAATGCAATTACAAGCCTTATCTACCAATACATCTTTATTAAACGACATTAAATTAAAAATAGAACAAGGCCTGCCTACTTACGCAGAATGTGGCGGATTAATGTATCTTAGTCGCAAAATTACTTATCAAGGCAAGTCGCACAAAATGGCAGGCGTTATTCAAGCGGACACCGTGATGACACCTAAACCAATTGGCAGAGGCTATGTACAATTAGAACCCTGTAACGATCACCCTTGGAAAAAGGTTGCCAACAAGATTTACGCACACGAGTTTCATTATTCAAAACTTGAAAATATCAACCCTAAAACCCGTTATGTCTACAAGGTTTTACGCGGTGTGGGTGTGGATAATAAGCACGATGGAATTTTAGCCTACAATCTGCTAGCCACTTACGCACATTTGCGTAATGTGGGCAACAACCACTGGGTTAAGCAGTTTGTTAATTTTATTCACCATGTAAGAAGTTGAACCCTTTACATTTACATTACTAAAAAAAATTATGATTACAATTACTAAATGCGCCGCTGAAGAAATTGAACTTTCTACCCAAAACCCAGACACACAAGGTTTATTAATGCGCTTTGCCGTGGATAAAACAGACGAAGGTTTTCGATATTTAATGGGCTTTGATGAGCGTACAGATGGCGATATTCACCTACAATCAAACGGCATTGAGTATGTGCTTGCCTATGCACAAAAAGAGCTACTAGAAGGTATGGTAGTTGATTTTGATGAGATTGACACTGAAAGCGGCTACGGATTTATTTTTATGAATCCAAATGACCCAAATTATGTGCCACCTAAGGGCGATATCGCACCTAATAAAAATAATTGATGAGTGGGTATAGATATAATTTATACCAATCCTTTGTATGTAAATTAAACAATTAGGCACAAGAATGCAAAATTTGAACATCCCATTTCAGGCAATAAACTGGAAAAACATCCCGCAAACTGAACACAGTGGAGAAACTGGCACAGCCTGCTGGCAAACGATTCAATTTGGAGGTTTGCGAATTAGGCGTGTGGAATATTCTAAAAACTATAAAGCCGATCACTGGTGCGAAAAAGGGCATATCGTTTATTGCTTAAAAGGTGAAGTAACAAATGAATTAAAAGATGGAAAAAAATCTATCTTATGCGAAGGTATGTCGTATATTGTTTCTGATAATCTAAGCTCTCATCGTTCAATTACCAAAAACGGTGTGCAGTTATTAATTATTGATGGCGATTTTTTAAATGGAAAATAAAGACATCAGTGTAAATTAAATACAAATAGAGACCTTTGCATAAATATGAATAATCATCAAAAATCCACTTTTTGCCAACTTAAGACCCCTGCATTAGAAAAATAATTAAAAATTGGTGGAAAAAAATAACCATAAACTCGCTAAATTTGATATTTATAAACACAAAAAAGTATATTTTTACTGGTTTAGTGAGTTTTTAAAACCCATATTTTAAGTTTTGAAAGTTAATGCAGGGGTCTCAACTTGGTAATTTTTTTAAACCCAGCCTTAGCCTTGCTAGGACAGAGTTTAAAAAAAAATACCAATTTGACAAAAATTATTTGGAGAATAATAGGGGCAGGTTAAATTAAAGGTCTCTAATGAGTGTGCTATAAATTTTTTTTTGCTTTCTTCATTAAGACCTTTGTAAACACTGTAACACATCGCCAGCAGTATTATTGTAAAGGGCAGGCCAGTGGATACCGTCATCGCTTGTAATGCTGTGAGGGCACTGTTTCCACCCACTAGAAGCAATGTTATGGCGACCAGCCCTTCAAAAGAACACCAGAATATTCTTTGCTGAACGGGAACATTCTCTTTGCCACCTGCTGTGATTGTGTCAATGACAAGTGAGCCTGAATCAGATGAGGTGACAAAGAATACCACCACCAACATGATGCCAACCATAGACAGCAGCCCAGCGATTGGGAAATTTTCCACCATGGCAAATAATTTAAGTTCTTGAGCGACGCTGGCAACAGGAGCGACTGCATTTGCAATTACCTGACTAATCGCCGTTCCACCAAAGACTGACATCCAAATGATGGAGAATATGGTTGGAATTAAAATAACCGACACAATAAATTCACGCACTGTTCTACCTCTGGATATGCGGGCAATAAACATACCTACAAATGGCGACCATGAAAGCCACCAAGCCCAATAAAATGCAGTCCAGCCTTGAGAGAAGTTAGTATCTTCACGCCCAAATGGCATAGATAATGGGATTAGGTTTTGAATATAAGCCGCACCACCTGAGAATATAGTGGAGACGATATCGGCAGTTGGACCAGCTACAAGGATAAAGAGCACAAGCAATACTGCCAAGCCTATGTTGATTTCAGATAATATTTTTATACCATTATCAAGTCCTCTAACCACTGAAATAATTGCCATTGATGTTACCGCTGTAATGAAAATAAATATTGCCAGTGAGCCATTTCCCCATCCGTATAAAGAGTTAAGACCAGCAAGCGCTTGTGTGGTGCCAAAACCTAATGAAGTCGCCAAGCCAAATAGTGTAGCAAATACTGCCACCACATCAATAATATGTCCAGCCCAGCCCCATACTTTGTCGCCTAATAAAGGATAAAATGCAGAACGAAGTGTTAGTGGTAAGCCTTTATTGTAAGTAAAAAACGCCAAAGCCAAAGCAACAACAGCATAAATTGCCCAAGGGTGTAAGCCCCAATGAAATATGGTGGCTGCCATTGCGAGATTTTTAGCAGCATTGGTATCGCCTACTGCCGCCCCTAGTGGTGCCCAGTCTGTGCGTACGCCTTCGGTCAACACATAGAAGAATTAAAGTGCGAGATAGGCTCTGATACGCCAAAAAACATCAGCCCTATCCCCATCCCTGCTGCAAAAATTAAGGAAAACCAACCAACATAACTATAATCGGGTTTGGCATCCACACCGCCAAGGCGTATTTTTCCTAGCGGACTTACCGCTAAAAACAGGGAAAATATAACAAAAATATTCGCAGCAGACAAAAACAGCCAATCAAATGTATTGGTTATTGCGGGTCTTAGCCAGCCGAAGAAGCTTGCCACTTGCTGCTGGAACAACAAAGTAATGACTATAAAAATAATAATTGATATGCTAGAGACGACAAAAACAGGATTGTGTATATCCAATCCAAGCATATTGATATTATCTTGACCAATTTTGTAGGTGTTTTTAGTGTTCATATTTTTTAAGGAGTTCGCTAGTTTTTTTTATTTAATAGGAGACCTTTGCATAAATAGGGATGATTAGCAAAATTCAATTTTTACCAGATTGGTGATTTTATTAAACCTTGTCCTAGCAGGGCTAAGGCTGGGTTTAAAAAATCGCCAAGCGGGTGAAAAGTGGATTTTTGATGATTATTCATATTTATGCAAAGGTCTCTTCATATAAATAAGTTAAGAACTCATCTCTATTGTAGTTTGCACTTTTGTTAAGGTAAAGGTTACACTTATTGTGTTTTTAATTTTTTAAGTATTTGCTTTATTACCGCTTGAATTGCTGGCACAGCAACAGAATTACCTAATTGCTTCATGGCTTGTGTTTCAGAAACTGGGAAAATAAAGTGATTGGGCAGCCCCTGCATTTTTTTTCCTTCATTGGAACTTATTTTTTTAATATTGCCATCAACCACATAGGAATCCCAATTTCTTCTATCGTCAATTTTCGACCCTCTGCCACCTACTCTAAGTGTATAGCCAATTTTTTTCGGACAATATCCGTTCCAAATATCGGACATCGTTATTTTTAATTCTTGAGCCTCTGGAAATTTAAATTTTATATTTTTATCTTTGAAGCCAACCATAAATAATCTTGGTCTGTGCTGAGGTAGTCCAAAATCAGATGCTTTAATAATTTTATAAAAAAATGAATAGCCTAATTTTTTGGTAATCACTTTTTTATAGTTGCAAAGGCTTTATCATCATGTCTTAACAAGCCTCTTACATTTTCCAAAAAAAAGACATTAGGTTGTTTTTCTTGAATGATTTTTACAATATTGAAAAACAAAGTTCCCCTTGTTTCGCTAAAGCCTTTTTTAAATCCAGCTTGAGAAAAAGGCTGACAAGGAAAGCCTGCAAATAAAAAGTCAAAATTAGGTATATTTTTTTCATTAACTTCAGTAATATCACCTGCAAAGTTACCTGAATGAAACAGTTCTGTATTGTGTTTTAAAAAATTTGCTTCGTAAGTTTTGCGAGCATTGTCGTCAAATTCGCTGGCAAAAACACATTGTCCACCTAGATTTTAGGCGGCTAAATGAAAGCCACCGATGCCTGCGAATAAATCAATAAAAGTAAAATTAGGCTTGTATTTGTAATCGGGTTTTTTGGTTTTAAATTGGTCTAATAATTCCATCTGAAAAGTCTCTTCTACACAGTCAAGATGTTTCTTGATTGGCTCTTCTTGAGAATAGTCAATTTTAGATGTATCTTTTACTTTTAACATAGTGAGACCTTTGCATAAATATGAATAATCATCAAAAATCCACTTTTCACCCGCTTGGCGATTTTTTAAACCCAGCCTTAGCCCTGCTAGGACAAGGTTTAATAAAATCACCAATCTGGCAAAAATTGGATTTTTCTAATCATCCCTATTTATGCAAAGGTCTCATAGTGTTATTTTACAAACAAAAATTGATAGGATTTGCGTAAAATTAGATGTTTTATTTTTGTAACCTTTAAAAAATGGCAAATTACTCTACCAGTCAGTTCAAAAACGGCTTAAAACTAATATTGGATGGCAATCCTTGTTCGATTATAAGCAATGAAATTCGCAAACCTGGGAAGGGACAGGCTTCTAACAAGGTTAGGCTTAAGGATTTAATTACGGGTAAAACCTTGGAAAAGACTTTTAAATCTGGTGAGTCTGTGGAGGGGGCAGATGTGATGGAGCTGGATATGCAGTATTTGTATAACGATGGTGATACTTATAATTTTATGGACCCAGAGTCTTTCGAGCAATATGCAGTTGATGAGACGGGCATGGACGAGGCTAAAGGGTATTTGGTGGAGCAGGATATGTGCGTGGTTACGCTTTGGAATAATAATCCGATTTCTGTCACGCCACCGAATCATGTGATGCTTGAAGTAGTGGATACTGACCCTGGGTTGAAAGGCGATACGGCTGGCACAGGTGGCAAACCAGCAACCATGAATACAGGTGTGGTGGTGCAAGTGCCGTTATTTATCAGCATTGGTGAGAAGGTGAAAGTGGACACACGCACGAACGAGTATGCGGGACGCACTTAAACAGCGTAGTGATTTTTTAGCAAATATACGACAATTTTTTTCCCAAAGAAAGGTTGTTGAGGTATGTACGCCTCAACTTTTAGGTTATCCAGCCACGGATGTTTACATTGATAGCATTGCTATGCAAGTCAATCAAAAGATTGAGCCAAAGACACAATATCTGCACACTTCCCCCGAACTGGAGATGAAAAAACTGCTGGCGAATGGCAGTGGGGATATTTATCAGATTTGCCAAGTGTTTCGTGATAACGAACAGGGTGAGCATAATTTTAACGAATTCACGATGTTAGAATATTATCGCCTAGGGTTTGACCGCTATCAATTAATGGATGATATGGTTAAACTGTTACAGTGTTTGGGTTTGTGCGGCTCAGTTCATCGGCTGTCTTATGCGCAAGTGTTTAATGAATTTGCGAATATTGATATTCTTAATACCAATTTTGACGCATTGAAAAAGATTGCCAAAACACACGGATTATGCACTGATTTTGAGTGGATTGAAGATTTACAGATTTTGTTATTTACTCATTTAATTGAGCCAAAATTAATAGATTTATCGATATGTTTTATTTATGATTATCCAAATAGTCAATCTGCACTTGCTAAAGTAGAAGGTCAAGTGGCACACCGTTTTGAGCTGTATTTAGAGGGGGTTGAAGTGGCAAATGGCTACGATGAATTGCAGTATCAGGCGGATTACCGACAAGTGTTTGCTAACGATATTAAAAAACGCCATCAATTGGGGAAATACTCACCCAAATTAGATGAGGGTTTTTTAAACGCATTACAAAATTCCTTGCCGCCATGTGCAGGTGTTGCTATTGGGATAGAGAGATTATTGTCAAAAGTGCCTAAAAACGCTTTAAAATGAGCCTATGATTCGTTTTATTTTACTATTATTATTAAGTGTAAATGCACAGGCATTGCAGTTTCTACAATCCAACAGCGCACAGGGTGTAGTTGAGCAAGCGCCACACAGCAGTCCTCTGGGAGGGCAAGCGCCACACAGCAGTCCTCTGGGAGGGCAAGCGCCACACAGCAGTCCTCTGGGAGGGCAAGCGCCACACAGCAGTCCTCTGGGAGGGCAAGCGCCACACAGCAGTCCTCTGGGAGGGCAAGCGCCATATAGTAGCCTTTCGGGAGAACAAAAATTAGCTCAACCTCATTCTGAGCAGTTGTCTGCTGGGAAAATTTTAATCCAACTGAAAAAAGACGCCAAACGAGGAGACACAAGGGCGCAACTTAGTTTGGCAAATATGTATCGCTATGGACTTAATACCAGACAAGATAAAAAATTGGCGTTTTATTGGTATTCTCAGGTCGCCGAGTCGGGATATGCTTCAGCGCAGTTTACCTTGGCTGAATGTTATTATTATGGTATTGGTACTGCACAAGATTTTAAACAAGCGGTGTTTTGGTACGACCAGGCAGCACAGCAAGATTTTACAGATGCGCAATATAATTTAGCCAAAATGTATCATTATGGAGAAGGCGCTGAAGTTGATTATGCACAGGCACGATATTGGTATGAAAAAGCCGCAAAGCATGGGCTTGCACCTGCGCAATTAGCATTAGCCAAATTGTATGATTATGGACTAGGTATAGAGCAGGATTTAATTAAGGCGCAGCATTGGTATGAGTCTGCCGCTATACAATCAGATGCTGAGGCACAATATTATTTGGCTGATTTTTTTGAGCGGCAAGAGAAGTTTGTGCAAGCGTTATTGATGTATCAAAAATCAGCCACACAAGGTGTTATCCAAGCACAATCTCGTTTAGCTGACATTTATTATAGAGGGCGTTTGACTAAAAAAGATGATGTTGAAGCGCTTAAGTGGGCATTAATGGCAGCTGAGAAAAATGATGCTGAAGCGCAGTTTTTAGTGGCGCGTATTTATCATCATAGTGTGCAGATTCCGTATAATTTGAAACAGGCAAAGTACTGGTATAAAAAGGCTTCTGAACAAAATCATACATCGGAAAAATCATTTTTAAGACAGGTTGAGGCAAATATAGTAACGGATGAAAAGACTAGGCAAGTTGCTCGTCAAGCCATCAAAGCCTTAAAAAAATCATTTATTGCTAGACCACCTAAACCATCTAAAGCAGTCAAAATTTCAGAAAAACCGCTTATTATTAAAGCGCCAAAGGTAGTCAAAACCTTAGAAAAACCACTTATTGTTGAAACACCTAAGGCGGTTGAAGTCTCAAAGAAACCAACGACGACTATGACTTCTACTACGAAAAAAATTGAGCGCTCATTGTTAAATAATATTAAGGTTTTAGATGAGAATATTAAGTCGTTGATGCTCAGTGCCAAAAAGGGCAACCCTACTGCACAACACAATTTGAGTATTTTATTTAGCATTGGCGCATTGGTGCCGAAAAATGATAGAAAGGCTTTTGTATTGATGCAAATGGCGGCTAAACAGGGTGTGACACAATCTCAAAATTCTTTGGCAATGATGTATTTTAAGGGTATCGGCGTAAGCCAAAGTTATCGCCTTGCGTATCTTTGGGCGAGTGCTTCTGCTAAGCAAGGTGATAAAGGCGGTGAGCAGATTTTGCTGTATTTCACCTCTTATCGTTGATAGATTTTATGGCACATATGGCAGAGGTAGATTTTTGGCAAACACTTTCTTTGTCGGAGATGACACGAACACAATGGGAATCATTATGTGATGGGTGTGGGCGTTGTTGTTTGCATAAAATTGAGGACGAAGACACCAATGAAATTTATTTTACCGATGTTGCTTGCCGCTATCTTGACGAAGAAACTTGCCAGTGTCCGCACTATGAAACGCGTCAAGCCTTGGTGCCAGATTGTTTGACGATTTATCCTGATTGGGGCACAAAATTTAATTGGCTGCCAGCGACTTGTGCTTATCGCCTATTGTCTGAAGGCAAGCCATTGTTTGATTGGCATCCGCTGATTAGTGGGGATGTGAATTCAGTGCATTTGGCAGGTATTTCTGTGCGTGGACGCACTTTTAGAGATGATGAGATAGCGCCAGAAGAAGTCTATAAACATATCGTTAATTGGGTAGAATAGCAGAAATTTTTAGACAAAAATTACACCATTATGGATAATTATTACAATTTTTTTAAGGCTTTGATATTAGGCTGTTTGTTTTTGAGTGGCAATGCGTTTTCCGCATGGCCACATGAAGATATTTCCCAAGCTGTATTCGCCAAATCCGTCAAAGACAGAACGCCAGTTGAGATAATCACAGAAGCCGATAGCACTTTAGGTAAAATTTACTTTTTTACCAATATTCGTCATTTGTCTGGCGATAAAATTACCCATCGTTGGTCGTATAAAGGCAAAGTCAAGGCTGAAATTAGTTTTGATATTAGGGGTAACCGCTGGCGTGTGTGGTCAAGTAAAAACTTATGGCGCAGATGGACAGGGCAATGGACGGTTGAAGTGCTAAATCGGCATAATCAAATTTTATTAACAAAAACATTCGAGTATAAAAAAAGCAAATGAATAAAACAAAAATAAACAAAGTGGTGCTCGCCTATTCAGGCGGATTGGACACCAGCATTATCGTTAAATGGCTACAAGACACTTACCAGTGCGAAGTGGTTACTTTCACTGCCGATATTGGGCAAGGCGAAGAAGTAGAGCCAGCTCGTGCCAAAGCCAAAGCATCTGGCGTTAATGAGATTTATATTGAAGATTTGCGTGAAGAATTTGCACGAGATTTTGTCTTTCCTATGTTCCGTGCGAATGCTATTTATGAAGGCGAATACCTGCTCGGCACTTCTATTGCTCGTCCACTGATATCTAAGCGTTTGGTGGAAATCGCCAATCAAGTGAATGCCGATGCTATTAGTCACGGTGCAACTGGCAAGGGTAACGACCAAGTGCGCTTTGAACTCAATGCCTACGCTTTAGATGCCAATATTCAAGTGATTGCCCCGTGGCGTGAATGGGATTTATCCTCGCGTGAGTCGTTGATGGATTATGCCGAGAAACACGGTATTGAAATTGACTATCAAAAGCAAGATAAAAAATCCCCCTATTCAATGGATGCCAACTTACTGCATATCTCTTACGAAGGCGATATTTTAGAAGACCCTTGGGCAGAGCCTGAAGAGGATATGTGGCGTTGGACAGTGTCGCCTGAAAATGCACCTGATAAAGCAGAATATGTAGAACTCACCTACGAAAAAGGTGATATTACAGCCATTAATGGACAACCAATGAGCCCAGCCAGCGTGATGGAGGATTTAAACAAGCGTGCAGGTGCGCATGGTATTGGTCGTGATGATATTGTTGAAAATCGTTTTGTTGGTATGAAATCTCGTGGTTGTTACGAGACACCTGCTGGTACGGTGATGCTGAAAGCCCATCGTGCGATGGAAAGCCTAACGCTAGACAGAGAAGCAGCTCACCTTAAAGACGAACTCATGCCCAAATACGCCAATATGGTTTACAACGGCTTTTGGTTTGCACCAGAGCGTGAAATGTTACAAGCTGCCATCGACCAAACTCAAGCAGTTGTGAATGGCACAGTGCGCTTGAAGTTTTATAAGGGTAATGTGATTGTGGTGGGCCGTCAATCTGACAATTCACTGTTTAGTGAGAAAATTGCCACTTTTGAAGATGATGAGGGTGCTTATAATCAAAAAGATGCTGCAGGTTTTATTAAGTTAAACGCACTGCGTTTACGTCTTAAGGCTTTAAAATGATGTATATCGGAAAATATAGAATTTAATCAAAAAAAGTTAATTATAGGTTTAAATCAAATTGCAAGTGAGTCATTAAGTCTGAGTGTTCATAATAAGGCAATTCTTGCAGAAAAATAGGGAAAAGCCTTGAGAATTCTTATACCGTTCCATTATGACAGATGCTCAGGCGCTAAAATTAGTCCAAAAAAGAGATGATGAAATTGAGCAGATCAGGGTTAAAACTCTGTTCCAAAAAGTTGATGTCTAAACTTAGACGAGGGTTGAATAAACAAAAAAAAGCCCGATTAGAAATCGGGATTTTTTATATATGGAGGCCGGAACCAGAGTCGAACTGGTCTGTAAGGCTTTGCAGGCCCCTGCATAACCGCTTTGCTATCCGGCCAAAGAAACACGCAAAGGGTTGTATAAGAAAAAGACCTGATAAACAGGCCTTTTTAAAATCTGGAGCGGGAAACGAGATTCGAACTCGCGACATTCACGTTGGCAACGTGATGCTCTACCAGCTGAGCTATTCCCGCAATAGAAAGTGAAATTATAGTGTTTTTTTCAAAATAGTCAAGACTGATTCAATATTAATTATCAAAAGTCTTGATACCTTCTTTTAAATAAATAAATCCAGACCAAAGAGTTAAAAATGTGGCTGCTATCAGTAGAGTAACGCCGATTTTAAAACTTGGTAGTCCAAAGAACGGTTGCTGATAGAGTAAGAATAAAACAGCAAAAATTTGCACAAATGTTTTAATTTTTCCGATGAAAGAGACATTAACATTTGACCTTTGGCCAATTATGCTCATCCATTCTCTCAATGCAGAGACTAGAATTTCACGAGAAATGATAATCAACGCTGCAATTGTAATGTACCAATGTGATTGTGAAGGGTAGAAATCCACCAGCATAATGAGCGCAGTAGAGACGATGAGTTTGTCAGCAACTGGATCTAAAAAAGCACCCAGTTGAGAGGTCATATTGAGCTTTCTGGCAAGATAGCCATCCAAATAATCGGTGATACTGATAAAGGCGTAAGCCCCTGTTAAACAGAAATTAATCCAAGTAAAGACGGGGGCGTCCGTGTAGTTTGGCTGAAAATAATAGAGGACGACAAAAACTGGAATTAAGAAAATTCTAGAAAGTGTGATTAAATTGGGGATTGTCATCATAGGTATATTCTATACAGAAGCTGTTTTGGGTAGAATAAACTCGATGGAAAATTGATGGTGGGCCCGACAAGAGTCGAACTTGTAACCGCTCGGTTCGTAGCCGAGTACTCTATCCAGTTGAGCTACGGGCCCATCAAGCGTATAATTATCGCTAGGTTTGGGCAAAAGGTCAAGTGAAAAGTGGTTTATTTTTGTAAAATTTTAATCAACTTATCTAGCTGGGCGATTCTTGAGCCTTTAATGAGTATAGTGGCACTGGGGTGATGGGTTAAAAGATGTGACGCTAAGCACTCCAAATCATCAAAGTGAATGCTACCATAATGCTTTGCTAATTCTCCGTAGGAGTAAACTTTATCAAGTGTATTTTTTGCCAATTGCCCGATTTCTTGATGGAAGGCTTTGGCGTTATTACCCAGTTCACCCATATCGCCAAACACGGCAATTTTTTCCCCTTGAAAGGTTTGTAAAGTAGCAATTGCGGCTTTCATTGATTGTGGGCTAGCATTGTAAGTATCGTCAATAAGGGTTAAATCTCCCTGTTGAATAACAGTCAATCTGCCTTTTTCAGCCGCAGTATTTTCTAAGCCTTGTTTGATTAGGCTAATATCAATCCCCAGTGCATAAGCACAAGCACTAGCCGCCAAGGCGTTGTTAATATTATGCCTGCCAAGCAGTTGCAAAATGATGGTAACTTTTTTATCAAAAATATTTAAATCAAAACTACTATGACTAATATTACTGGCAAAAATATCACCGCCATCGCCAAAACTCACATCGCCACTAAAGCCAGTGGCAGTATTGACAATATTTTTAGTGTTGGGTGCATAAATCTCACTTTTGGCTTTGACCAAATTATCAAACCCACCAAATTCGCCAATATGTGCATCCAAGGTATTGGTAACGACTGCAACATCAGGCGGTGCGATGGTGCAAAGATGGGCAATTTCGCCCAAATGATTCGCCCCCATTTCAATCACTGCATATTGGTGTTTTTCCTCCAATTCAAGCAAGGTCATTGGCACACCAAGGTGATTGTTAAGATTGCCTTTGGTCGCTAAGGTTGGTGCTTTTAATTGCAGAATATTTTTCAACATATTCTTGGTAGTGGTTTTACCATTGCTACCAGTAATGGCAATCACAGCAGGTTTAACATTTTGCAGATGCCAACTGGCAATTGCACTTAGTGCTATTTCCGTATTTTTAACCATTAACACAGGAAGATTTGAATCCACTTTTTTGCTGACTACAACAGCCACTGCTCCCATTTTTTGAGCTTGATCGATATAGTCATGTGCATCAAAGTTGTCCCCCACTAAGGCAATAAACAAAGCCCCATCCATGCGTTTTCGGGTGTCGGTACAAATTCCACTAAATTCAATATTAGTAGTGCAATCTGTGTTTAAGGTTTTGGCAATAGTTTGTGTGTTGGATAATAGCATTTTTTTAGGTATAATTACTGTACTTGCAACAATGACTTGCAGGTATTATTTTAATTATTATAAAGATAAAGAATGAAAAATTTAACAAAAGTAATTGCATTAACATTGAGTTTATTGGTTTCGTCGGTGTATGCAAACAGTGACACTAATAGTATGTATTTTGGTATTGGAATGTATCAATCAAAATTAAGCAACACGGATAGTATTAGTAGTGGTAATGCCACTATAAAATACAAAATGAAATACAAAAAAAATAATTACAAGGCATTAATTGGCAAACGTTTAAATGATAATATGGCTGTTGAGTTGCAATATGTTGATTTTGCTAAAAAAAACAGTGGTAGTGTTGCAGTAAACGAAGTGCCATTTACACTCAATTTTTCTGGGAACAGTCTTGGTGTTGCTGGGTTGTATTACTTCAACCCGCAGGGTGATTTTTCACCTTTTGTTAAATTAGGTATACACTCTTGGAATTCAAAAAATAAAGTTGGTGGAAAATCAGTAAAAGATGATGGCACCGATGTGCTTTATGCTGTTGGTGTGGATGGCAAGATTAACGAGACAATGAAATATCGTGTTGAGTTTGAACGGCTGAAAGCGGATAGCGATTATATGAATAATATTGGCGTTGCTTTGTTGGTTGGTTTTTAAACAGACAAAAACAACTCCTAATAAAAAGCCCTGTGTAAACGGGGCTTTTTATTGCTTATATTTTGATATATTAAATGAGACCTTTTGCATAAATATAGATGATTAGCAGAATTCAATTTTTGTCAAATTAAGACCTCTGTATTAAACCAAAAAAAAATCCTAAATTAACCCTAAAAATCTTGTATTTATCCTGAAATTTATAGTAAAATACTATAGTTATCAACTACTTATATAAATAATAATGTGCGTTATAACCACCCAAGAATAAACCTTTGCCGATAGTCTCATCAACATACCACCCCCAACTAGACATTGTTAACAAAATCATCAATTGGAAGGTAATAGCTAAAGAACTAGCCCATATTAGTGTTGATTATTCGCCCGTTAGCTTGTTTAAAGCATTGCTATAATAGGCAATGGCATAATCTCTCTGATGAGAAGTTGGCTGATAGCCTTAGTAGAGAGTTAGTCTTTATTAACTTTTGTAACTTTAGTCTAGCTGGCAACAAGCCTGATGCTACAACCATTGGCAGATTTAGAACCAAACTAAGCAAACAAAATCTATTTGATAGGCTTTTGAGTAGCATTAATACCATGCTTGAGAACAATCAACTCAAACTATCCAATGGCAAGCATGTTGCTATAGACGCCACTCTGATCCAAAGCGCTCGGTGCGCCAAAAAGACCATCACAACACACAAAAACAATGAGGTTTATGAGATTGATAGTGATCCAGTTCAATATTCAGATGATAAAGAAGCAAGATGGACATTTAAGGCAGGGAAATACACTTATGAGACCTTTGCATAAATATGAATGATCAACAGAATTCAATTTTTGTCGAATTGGTATTTTTTTAAACTTTACCCTAGCAAGGCCAAGGCTGGGTTTAAAAAATTACTAAGTTGGTAAAAAGTGGATTTTTGATGATTATTCATATTTATGCAAAGGTCCCTAAATGTAAAGTTTGTCAAAAAAATTTAATTTATGTAAAATTCTTACTGTAGAATAAGAAAATAATTTTTTTATAAACTTAATAATAAAATGAAAACACCAATAAAAAACACCTCCACAACTTACAACAATACCATCAACCTAATTACCCATATTTCGAAAGGACACTTTAGCACACTAAACAAACTCAAGCACTTCTTAGCCTTTAGCGCTTTAACCCTATCCCTTAATGTTACCTCTGCTGGCGATGTTAATCAGTTTAATAAGCAATCCTACCTAGATCTTAATACCGAATACAACGAA
>NZ_FXLV01000005.1 GCF_900180345.1 Bathymodiolus heckerae thiotrophic gill symbiont | reverse complement strand
TTTTTTTGTTTTTACAAAAGGTTCGCTATTTTTTTATAAAGAATCATTGGTTTATGTTGCAGTATGCAAAAGCTTGTAATTAAATAAGGTTTGGTTATTTTGAATTGGGTTTTTAAGGGTTGACTAATTAGGATTGAAGTGTGGCTTACTTTTGTGAGGTTACTGTATTACCCCTTCCATTACAACTTATGAAATGCAGAAAACAGTACTTTTTTCTGCATTCTCTAGGTCGTTCTGGGCTAATGCAGCGGTCTCATATTGATTTATTTTTGAAAGGGTTTAATGTTTCTAAGAATACCTCTAAAAATCGCCACTTCTTCTTTTTCAGGCTCTGCTCTGCCAAAAAAACGCCTTAAACGACGCATTAACAAAACCTTGGGGCGCTTGTCTTCAAAATATTCAATGTGTTCTAATACTTGGGTGAGATGAATGTAAAAACCTTCTAATTCATCAAAACTGGCAAGTGCGTTATTGTTATTTTCAAATTCTGTAGTGGTGTTATAAACATAATTTTGATAAGCGAAAACTTGAATGGCAGAGGCAACATTCAGAGAGAAATAATCTGGATTACCAGGGATAGTCATCAGGATTTGGCACAAATCTAGCTCTTCATTAGTTAATCCTGATTTTTCTGTGCCAAATACCACTGCTACTGTTTGGTTTTTAATGGCAACAGTTTTTTGAATTTCACTACACGCGCCAACCACATCCATTTGCCGCCATTTGATATTGCGTTGGCGGGCACTAGCACCAATCACCAAATGCACACCCTGTAAAGCCTGCTCTAAAGATTCACAAACCACAGTATTTAACAATACATCGTCTGCACCGCTGGCTCTAGCTGTGGCTGTGGCCGATGGATAGCCCCTTGGATTAACCAAAGTCAGCTGCGATAAGTTCATATTTTTCATCGCTCGTGCAGCTGCGCCAATATTACCCGGCTCGGTGGTATTAACCATGACCACACGCACATTATCAAAGGTATAATTCGTTTCTTTTTTCATTTTAGTATTCTATTATGCATCCTACGCTTAATATTGCCGTTAAAGCCGCCCGAAAAGCCGGCGATATCATCCTCAGATACCACAACCAGATTGATATTTTGACAATTGAAAACAAAGCCGTCAATGACTTTGTATCCGAAGTGGATAAAGCTGCTGAGGATGCTATTATAGACGAGTTGAAATACGCCTTTCCCAGTCATTCAATTTTAGGAGAAGAAAACGGGAAAATTTTAGGTGATGCAAATTTTCAATGGATTATTGACCCCTTAGATGGCACTACCAACTACTTGCATGGCTTTCCTCAATATGCGGTGTCCATTGCTCTGTATGAGAATAATGAGCCTACACACGCCGTGGTGTACGATCCTTTCAAAGAAGAAATGTTCACTGCATCCAAGGGCGAAGGCGCTTACCTCAATGAGCAAAGAATGCGAACGACCAATACCGATGGGTTTAAAGACACTCTTATCGGCACAGGTTTTCCATTTAAAGCGCCTCAACACTTGGATGCTTATCTTGATATGTTTAAAGCCATCCATCCAAGGGTTGCGGGCATTCGCCGTGCAGGCTCTGCTGCGCTTGATTTGGCTTATTTAGCGGCAGGTAGAATGGATGGATTTTGGGAGATTGAGCTGAATATTTGGGACATTGCTGCTGGCGTGCTTTTGGTTAAAGAGGCGGGGGGGTTTATTGGTGATTTTTCAGGACGAGATAAATACCTAGAGACAGGAAATGTGGTGGCTGGCAATGAAAAAGTCTTTAAAGAAATTTTAAAAAGTATTCACCCGCACTTAACCAGCGATTTACAACGCTAGGAGTTTTATGCAAAAGTCTTTTAAAAACATAATCTTGAAAATTTCTTTATTTTTTCTATTCTTGACTGTTGTTTCTGTGCTGATTCAAAGAATTTTTTATCCAATATATGTGGATGCCCAAGGTCTGTTACACGAAACTCTGTGGACACCGATTGGCGCTTTTTCTTTCGTGCTAAGCATGGCCAGCTTTATTATTTATTTAATGTTGTTGATTTTTGCATCAATCAAGCGTCGGATAAAGTAAGTTGCTCTCCCTTTATTTTTTTAGATTTTTCACTCATTAAATACACAATCGCAGGGCTTTTGCTTTCAGGAAGCGGGTTTTTATCCGAATTTTCAGCGGGATAAGCCGTTCGTCTCATTTCAGTTTTCATACGCCCTGGATCAAGTGAATTTACCCGAATATTGGTTTTTTCCAACTCCTCAGACAGCGTTTTACTTAACCCTTCAATGGCAAACTTACTCACTCCGTACGCCCCCCAATAAGCACGAGCCTCTCGCCCTACCGAAGAGGATAAAAACAACACGCGCGCATCAGCGGATTTGTTTAAAGCAGGAATCAAAAACTGCGTCAGCATAAAAGGAGCGCTAACATTAATCTGCATGGTCGAATACCATAATTTAATGTCATATTGCTCAATCGGCATCATCGTGCCGATAATACTGGCATTATGAATCAATCCATCCAGTTGCCTAAAATTCGCAAAAATATCGGCTTGTAGTTGCTCATAATGCTCAGGTGTTGCCCCTTCTAAATCAAACGGATAAAGAATGGGTTCTTGATAACCTGCATCTACCACTTCATCATAAGCCACTTCCAATGCACCCAAATTACGCCCAATCATAATTACTGTTGCACCTGCTTTGGCTAAATCCAGTGTCATCGCCTTGCCAAAACCACGATTTGCCCCAGTTACTAAAATAACTTTGTCTTTTAATTCTCCAGTGGTAATTTGATAATCTGTTTTAATGTTCATGATTCGTCCATAGGTAAAGTGGATTGCTTGTTGTCTAATAACTCAACTTTTTTAAGCTTTCTTTCCAATACATTGCTTCGTGTTGTTCTGAGTTTTTCCAAAGTGCCTGAAGCGGTGTTAAGTTGTTTTTGCACTTGTTCAAAGACACCAGAAAATGTAGAAAACTCGGTTTTTACTTCGGTTAAAACATCCCATACTTCGGCACTTCTTTTTTGTATTGCCAAAGTTTTAAAACCCATTTGCAAACTGTTTAAAAAAGCTGACAGCGTAGTGGGTCCAGTAACGGTAATCTTATATTGCCTTTGTAATTTTTCAAACAAACTCACATGTCTTAATACTTCGGCATACAGACCTTCATCAGGTAAATACATCACCGCAAAATCAGTAGTATGGGGCGGGTCAATGTATTTACTGGCAATCTCTTTGGCAAATAATTCAATAGATTTTAATACTTTTTTCTGAAATTCATCTATTTTTATTTTATCGCCCAATTCATAAGCATCAATCAACCTTTCGTAATCTTCTCTTGGGTATTTAGCATCTATAGGTATCCACACTTCACCTTCACTCTTACCTGGCAATTTAACCGCAAATTCAACATTAGCCTGAGAGCCTTTTTTGGTTGCAACATTACAAGCATACTGTTCTGGAGAGAGCATTTGCTCCAAAATAGCACCCAATTGATACTCTCCTAAAGTGCCTCTAGTTTTAACATTTGACAATACTTTTTTCAAATCACCCACATCGTTGGCAACACTTTTCATCTCCCCTAAACCTATATGTACTTGTTCCAATCGCTCACTAACTTGCTTAAAAGATTCACCTAAACGCCGCTCTAAAGTGCTTTGTAATTTTTCGTCAACAGTTTGACGCATTTGCTCTAATTTTTTGCTACTTTCTTCTCTAATATTGGTTAATTGCGTGCCAACTGTTTTTTCAATATGTTTAATATTGTCCGTCGCCTGTTGATTAAATTGTGCTTGCTGTTGATTGAAATCACTAAACTTTTCTTTGATAATGGTGCTAGATTCTTGGTTAAGTTGCTTTTGTTTTTCCTGTTGTTGATTAAATTTTTTATCAACTGTTTCTGTTAATGATTTTTCTAATATTTGAATTGAGTCATTTAACTCTTTTCTATTTTCTTTGGCAATTGTATTAATTTCTTCTCGATTGGTTTTTAATTCATTTTTAAACGCTTCTTCTAGGGTTTTAATGGGTGTATCAATGTCAGCCATTACCTCTTTTTTACGCAATAAAAACACCATTAAAATCACCACAATAACCAACAATACTAATATTACAATATCCATTTTTCTAACTCCTTAACCGTGTTAACCAAAAAATCATAACCCCAATCCTGCTCAACTTTACCATAACCATAAGCCACTGCTACGGTTTTAATGCCTGCATTTTTGCCTGCAATCATATCGTTTTTATCATCACCAATAAATAAACATGACTTTGGTTTAACCGCTAATTGTGCACAAGCATAAAGCAGTGGCGCAGGATGTGGTTTATTGTGTTTTAAGGTGTTACCGCACACCACAACATCTGGCTTAATGTCTAATTTATTTAGCAATAGTTGGGTTAAATTCTCAGGTTTGTTAGTCACAATACCCCAAAACAATCCTCGCTTTTTAATCAGCATTATCAAGGCATCAATACCAGGAAAAGTTACCGAGTGTTTGTCAATATTATCAGTATAAATTTCTAACAATCTTTGGTGTCTCTTGCTGAATTCAGGGTGTGCTTCATCGCAATCAAACCCCATACTTACCAAGGCTTTGCCGCCAAAGGACACCAAGGGTTTAATGTCGTTATACAACTTTTTTTCTAAGCTATTTTCTGACAACAGTATATTCAGTGCATACGCCAAATCTGGTGCTGTATCAATCAAAGTGCCATCTAAATCAAATAAAATAGTGTTGATATCCATATAATTATTTTTTACTTATTTGTTTGTTTTGCAATCATTAGCAACCTTATTTAGAATTTTAAACCCATGCCGTTGTGCAAGTATTCTAGGCATTTTACCTGTCGCTTTTACGCTATAGAAACCTTTGCATAAATATGAATAATTACCATAAATCTGCTTTTCGTTGACTTGGCAAAAAATTGAATTTTTACAATCATTCATATTTATGCAAAGGTCTCATATAAAATAAAATTACTGGATTGCTTTTCCAGCATCTGAAAATTAAAAAAATACTTAATAAAAAAATAAAATATGCTACTAATTCGTTCACTTATCTTTTTCCTTGGAATGTGTATTTTTTCCTTTATTGTGTTTTTATTTGCCATGCTAACCGCTTTATTCCCTTCCAACATTCGCTATAAAATAATATCACAATGGGCTATTTTTAATATCTGGTGGTTACGCATTACTTGCAACATTACAACCAAAGTAATTGGCAAAGAAAACATCCCGATATCGGCTTGTGTTATTATTTCCAACCATCAATCAACCTGGGAATCATTTGCTTTTCAAACAATATTTACACAACAATCTTGGGTGTTGAAACGAGAATTGTTGTGGATACCTGTTTTTGGCTGGGGTTTGGCGCTACTCAAGCCAATTATTATCAACCGTGGTGATAAACTTAAAGCACTTAAAAAAGTTATTAAACAAGGCGTTGCCCGTATTCAAGAAAATATTTTTGTGGTAATATTTCCCGAAGGAACACGCCAACCCTATGGGCAACTTGGCAACTATCAAAGAGGAGGGATTGCCATTGCTCAAAAGGCAGGTTGTGATATTTGCCCTATTTATCACAATGCAGGTAAATTATGGCCTAAAGGCAGTTTTATCAAATATCCCGGCACAATTACTGTGGTGATTGGCAAACCTATTAGCATTACAGGGAAATCAGCCACAATACTCACTCAGGAAGTGAAAGAATGGACTGAAAAAAAATCAAGTGAGACTTACTCAGAGAGACCTTTGCATAATTAATTATACTGCTGGGTGTTGAAAATTTGACAAAAAAGTTCGGCAGTTTTTTGTGTGTCATAAAGTGCAGAATGAGCGTTGGCATCGTTCCACTCAATATTGGCCACACGCATCGCCTTAGCCAAAACGGTTTCGCCATAATATAACGCTGAAAGGCTAACCGTGTCAATGGTTGAAAATTGATGAAAAGGGCTTTTAAGCTTACTCCTCTCGGTGGCAGCACGCAAAAAACCCAAATCAAAAAAAGCATTATGCCCAACTAAAATGGCACGAGTGCATTCTTCATTTTTTATTTCCATATGAACAGTTTGAAAAATCTCACTAAGCGCCTGTTTTTCAGTAACCGCCATACGCAATGGATTATACACATCAATGCCATTAAATTTGAGTGCTGACGGTTCAAGATTGGCACCTTTGAAGGGTTCTATATGAAAATGTTGTGGGTCTTTTGGATAAAATACACCGTCATTATTAATGCCAATTATAATGGCACAAACCTCAAGCATAGCATCGGTTTTTTCATTAAAACCACCAGTTTCTATATCAATTACAACGGGTAAATACCCCCGAATGCGTTGTTTAATTTTCATTACAATATGTCCTTAAAAAAGACAGATGAATTACGCTGATGGTCAAACAAATCTTGGCGTTTTTTTGGTAATTCACTAATTTCCATTTTTACAAAACCCTGTTTTAAAAACCATTCAGCATTATGCTTGGATAATGCGAATACTTTGGAAAAATTATCAGCAAATGCTTTTTGCATAACTTTGTTTAATAATTCAACTGAAATTCCTTGATTTTGCACTTTTTCTGACACTGCCAAAGCATAAATTTCACCCATACCATCTTCTTGGCAGTCTTTTAACCCTACGCAAGCAACCAATCTACCAGACTGCTCAATCCATACAAAATCTGTAATATTATTACTAATTTGCGCATAAGTTCTGGGCAAAATTTTACCCTCCTTGACAAAAGGCATAATTAAGTTCAATATTTGCTGTGCTACATCCAATTTGGTTTAAAAAGGCATTGAGAAAGGTTTTATTTTAGTCTAAAATTCGGTGTTTTATATCAATACAAATGATTATGTCTTCGAATTCAAGAAAATATTCTTCTCAAGTGGTTGACGGCTACGAGCGAGCACCAAGTCGCGCCATGTTATATCCCGTTGGTTTTAAAAAAGAGGATTTTAACAAACCTCAAGTGGGTATAGCAAGCACTTGGTCAATGGTAACACCGTGCAATATGCACATTAATAAACTGGCTGATGAAGCGGAAAAAGGGGTTAATACTGCGGGTGGCAAAGGTGTTATTTTCAATACCATTACCATTTCAGATGGCATTTCTATGGGCTCTGAGGGGATGAAATACTCTTTGGTTTCTCGTGAGGTAATTGCCGATTCAATTGAAACTGTTGTCGGTTGCCAAGGGTTTGATGGCGTGGTTGCTATTGGGGGTTGTGATAAGAATATGCCCGGTTGTATTATTGGTTTAGCCCGTCTTAATCGCCCAGGTATTTTCGTTTACGGTGGCACGATTCAACCGGGTGAAAATCATACCGATGTGGTTAGTGTGTTTGAAGCAGTAGGTCAATATGCCAATAATACGATTGATGCGATTGAATTAGAAAATATTGAAAAAACTGCCATTCCCGGTGCAGGATCTTGTGGCGGTATGTATACGGCAAATACAATGGCAAGTGCAATTGAAGCATTAGGTATGAGTTTGCCAAATTCCTCTGCCCAAGATGCTATTTCAGTAGATAAAAATAACGATTGTATTCGTGCAGGCGAAGCGGTGCTTAATTTACTAGAAAAAGACATTAAGCCAAATGATATTATGACAATGAAAGCGTTTGAGAATGCAATTACTGTGATTATTGCTCTGGGTGGTTCTACCAATGCAGTTCTGCACTTAATCGCTATGGCAAATGCTGCTGGTGTTAATTTAACCATTGACGACTTTACTCGCATTGGTAAAAATGTACCTGTTGTTGCCGACCTTAAGCCATCAGGAAAATATATGATGAGTGAGTTGGTTGAAATTGGTGGCACGCTACCTTTAATGAAGATGTTATTAGAAGCAGGATTATTACACGGTGATTGTATGACAGTTACAGGTCAAACTATGGCGCAAAACTTAGAAAATGTTAAGCCGTATGTTGATTCTCAAGAAATCATCAGAGCATTGGACAACCCTATTAAAAAAGATTCACACCTTAGGATTTTGCGTGGCAATCTTGCTGTTGATGGTGCGGTGGCAAAAATCACTGGTAAAGAAGGTCTGAGCTTTAAAGGCACGGCAAAATGTTTTGGTCGTGAAGAAGAAGCGTTAGCAGCAGTTTTAAATGACCATATTCAAGCAGGCGATGTGATTGTCATCCGCTACGAAGGTCCTGCTGGTGGTCCTGGTATGCGTGAAATGCTTGCCCCCACTTCTGCCGTCATGGGTAAAGGTTTGGGTGGTAAAGTTGCCCTTATTACCGATGGTCGCTTCTCTGGTGGTACGCACGGTTTTGTGGTTGGTCATATTACTCCAGAAGCCTTTAAAGGAGGGGTGTTAGCCGTGGTTGAAGATGGCGATGAAATTTTGATTGATGCTGAAAATAATGTCTTAGAGCTCTTGGTTGAACAATCTGTTATTGATAAACGCTTATCTGGCTGGACACAGCCTAAACCAAACTACACCAAAGGCGTGTTAGCCAAATTTGCAAAACTGGCTAAATCTGCTTCTGAGGGTGCAGTAACTGATTAATTACCTTTTATTATGCGCTCATCATTGCAAACAATAAGTTTTAGAAATTAATTAATTTTATTTTGTGTGCGTCAATACGACAAAGAAAAAGTTAAAGTAATTTAGGCGGGCACAAACACCATTTGCCTGTCATCTAAATTCACAGAGGCGATTTGGATTTTAATGGTATCGCCGAGTTGGAAGGTTTTGCCAGTGCGAGAGCCTGTGAGTTTATGATGGATGTCATCAAAGTTGTAGTAGTCGTCTTTCATGTCACGAATGGAAATCATACCTTCAACATAAACATCGGTAAGCTCAATAAAAATACCAAAAGCAGCAATGCCGGAGATAACGCCATTAAAGGTTTCGCCGACTTTGTCACGCATATATTCGCATTTAAGCCATTTCTCCACATCACGGGTGGCTTCGTCTGCTCGGCGCTCGGTAACGGATAATTCAGCGCCTAATTCCACCATTCTCTTGCTTGGCTTTCTAGTATTTTTATTGATGACACGATTAATCGCACGATGTACCAATAAATCAGGATAACGCCTGATTGGCGAGGTAAAGTGAGTGTAATCATCAAAGGCTAGACCAAAATGTCCTTCGTTAGCGGGCGTGTAAACGGCTTGCTTCATAGTCCGTAGTACAACGGTTTTGATGATATTCTCATTGTCTCTGCCTTTAGCATCTTCCAATACTTTTGCAAAGTGTTTAGATTCTGGTTGTGCGCCACCTTCTAGAGTTAGACCAACTGCAGTTAGGAATTGGCGGGTAACTTCGACTTTTTCTGCGGTAGGTTTAGGGTGAATACGGTATAAGAAGTCTTCGTTATTTTCTGCTAAAAACTTCGCTGTGGCTTGATTTGCCATTAGCATACATTCTTCAATCAGTTTGTGAGCATCGTTACGAGAAGTGGCAACAATATTATCAATCTTACCCTCGTCATTAAATAAAATTTGTGTTTCAATACGGTCAAAGTCCATTACCCCGCGTTTGGTTCTGGCATTTTTTAAGGTTTTGTATAAATCATACAAAGTATTCAGATTGTCTATCACACTTTCATATTGCTGGGTTAATTTACTGTCATGGTGCTCTAAAATTTGACTTACTTTGGTGTAAGTCAAGCGTGCGTGTGAGAACATTACTGCTGGGTAAAATTTATAATCTAATAAATTACCTTCTGCATCAATATTCATCTCACAAGTCATACACAGCCGCTCTACATCAGGATTAATGGAACACAAACCATTCGATAACGCCTCAGGTAACATTGGCACCACACGGCGTGGGAAATAAACTGAATTACCTCGCTCAATCGCTTCAATGTCAAGGTCCGATCCTTCTACCACATAATGAGAAACATCAGCAATCGCAACCACCAATTTCCAGCCATTATTAGTAGGTTCAGCAAATACAGCATCATCGAAATCACGAGAATCTTCGCCATCAATCGTGACTAACTTCATATTGGTAATATCAACTCGCCCCACTTTGTCTTCGACCGTAACTTGCGTTGGTAATTGCTCTGTTTGTGCCAAGGCTTCCGCTGAGAAATCCACTGGAATGCCATTACGATACAGCGCTGCCTCGGTCTCTACCCCTTCATCCATATAGTCACCTAAGATTTGAATAATTCTGCCTTCGGCAAGGGTCTTGAAAGTTGGTGCTTGGGTAATCTCAACAATCACAATTTGTTTGTCAGTATTAGTTGCACTGATGTCAGAAATATTAATATTATTACGAATGCGTCTGTCATCCACTACAATATAAGCGCTCTCAGCACCTAGATGCAAACGCCCTACCACAGTTTTAATACTTTCAATTACTTCGATAATTTCAGAATCACCCCGTTGATCCAACATTCTCGCCTTAACTCTATCACCGTGGAAAACCAGTTTCATTTGATAAGTAGAAAGACGCAAATCTTTACCGCCTTCGTCTAAGGCAATAAAGCCAAAACCCTTTGGATTAGCGCTAACTGTACCAATCATAATGTCTCTTTCACTGTTAAAAACATCATACACACCATCACGATCCATGCTCAATTGCTGGTCACGGACCATGGCCTTAAGGCGATGCGTTAGAGGTTTTTTTTGTTTACCGTTAATCTCAAGAACATCAACCAAGTCGTAGAATGATTGTGGTTGTTTGGTTACAAATTCAAGAATATATTCTCTTGAAGGGATAGGGTTGTCGTATTTATCTGATTCTCTTTGTTGGTGCGGATCGTTCATAGTTTATTTACTCGTCAAATGGATGGGTTAAAATCAATGTTTCGTCACGATCTGGCCCAGTGGATAAAATATCTACAGGTAAATTTGAAAGTTCTTCAATTTTGCGAATGTAGTCTTGTGCCTGTTGCGGCAGGTTGTTAAATGAATCTGTACCAATAGTGGATGTTTTCCAGCCTGGCATTTCAGTATAAATAGGCTTAGCATCAGCGTAGCCTTGTGCATCGTAAGGGGGTGTGGTAATTTGTTTGCCGTTAAGCTCATAAGCCACGCAAATTTTAATACTGTCTAAAGAATCTAACACATCCAGCTTAGTCAGGCAGATGCCTGTTACTGCGTTCAAATTAAATGAACGATTAAGGGTAACCATATCCAGCCAACCACAACGGCGTTGTCTCCCTGTGGTAGCGCCAAACTCGTGTCCTACTGTGCCCAACACTTTGCCAATTTCGTTACCCTTATCCGTGGCAACATCGTAAACCAATTCTGTTGGAAAAGGCCCGCCACCAACACGAGTGGTATAAGCTTTCACAATACCCACCACATAATCAATGTCAGTTACGCCAACGCCTGAGCCTGTTACTGCACCACCTGAGGTGGTATTGGATGAAGTAACAAACGGGTAAGTACCTTGGTCAATGTCCAGCAATGCGCCCTGCGCACCTTCAAACAAAATATTTTCATTGTTGGCAATATGATTATGAATTTTCTGAGTAACATCAGTAATCATTGGGATAACCACTTTAGCCTGCTCTAAGGCTTCTGCCAACACTGTGTCATAATCCAATACAGATGCATTGTAATAATTACTGAGGGCAAAATTATGATATTCCATCACCTCTTTGAGTTTCTCAGTAAAGGATTCAGCATCCAACAAGTCGCCAACACGCAATCCACGGCGTGCTACTTTGTCTTCATACGCAGGACCAATACCGTTGCCTGTGGTGCCAATAGCCGCCTTACCTCGCTTGGCTTCTCGTGCATTATCTAGCGCAACATGATAGGGCATAATCAGTGGGCATCCTGGCGAGATTTTTAAACGCGATTGTGCATCAACGCCTGCGGTCTCTAATTCGCCCAATTCTGTAATCAGTGCCGACATTGATAACACCACACCGTGACCAATTAAGCATTCAACGCCATCACGCAAAATACCTGATGGGATAAGATGTAATACGGTTTTTTTACCCTCAATAACCAAAGTATGACCTGCATTGTGCCCGCCTTGAAAACGCACCACACTAGCCACTTTGTCGGTAATTAAATCAACGATTTTACCTTTACCCTCATCACCCCATTGGGTGCCAATAATAACGACATTTTTTGACATATTTTAATTCCTTTGAGACAAAAATTTTAAATCAAATGAAAAACCTGTTGCCGCTCTTGAACAGCCAAATGATGCACTGAGACCGTTATAACGACCGCCTTGTGCGAGTGCTTTAGGGTAATTTTCATTGTAAGCTGAAAATACAACGCCTGTGTGATATTCATAGGCTTTGAATTCACCGAGGTCAAGCACCACTTCAACGCCTGTAGCACTGAGTTTTTCGTTAATTTTAAGCAAATCTTGAATGGCTGTTTTTGCTTTAGGAATATCTTTGAATATGACCAACGCCTCGTCTAGTATACTAGCATTGCCTTCCAGCCGCATCAATGCACTAAATTTATCGCCATAAATTAGCGTGTTATCTTGTAAAAATACCACCAAATCTGGCGTAGAGCGTTTAACAAAAATTTGTCTAAGTTCTGATAATTTACCCTCATCAAGTGCCTCTTCTGCAATTAAAGCATTAAACACAGCAACATTACCCAAACTTAAGGTAATCGGCTTAATTGACAACAATTTTAAGCTCTCAAGCATTAGCTCAATCACTTCAACATCAGCACTAATATCATCAGAGCCATATAATTCTGCCCCTGCCTGAATCGGCGACCTAGAGGCATAAAAATCATCCGCCCTAGTCTGCAAAATTGCATTAATATAACAATACTTTGCTACCTTGTTATTACCCTGTTTGGCATCAATTCGTGCAATTTGGGGGGTAATATCAGCATGCACGCCTAACATCTTGCCACTTGTAGGGTCTAAGAATTTAAAAGTTTTTTCATTAATTGAATCACTGGTTAATAACAAAGATTCAATATTTTCCACCATTGGCGGAATCACCAAAGAAAACCCTTTTTTGGTGTATAAATCAATTAATTGACGACGCACAGACTCAAATTCCAGCGCTCTGTCACCAACTAGTTCGTCAATACTTTCGGGTAATTGCCAAGTATTCATTAATGGTTATTCTATTTAATCACTGGGTTAAAATGACGGAAAAACTCGGTATTTGGATTTAACACCATAATATCATTTTGACCTGAGAATGACTTTTTATAAGACTCCAACGAGCGATAGAACGAATAAAAATCTACATTTTTATTGTAAGCTTGCGCATAATTATTTGCCGAAACTGCATCGCCTTCACCTCGAATTTTTTCGCTATCACGATAAGCATTAGCCAAAATAATAGTACGCTGCTTGTCTGCTGCTGCGCGGATAACCTCCGCCTCTTCTGCACCTTTTGAACGGAATTCCTTAGCAACTCGCTGGCGTTCTGCCTGCATACGACGATAGACAGAATTTGACACTTCTTGAGACAAGTCAATGCGTTTAATACGCACATCGATAATTTCAATACCAAATTCGCTAATGTCTTTTTTCGCCAACTGTACAATATTTTGCATAATCTCACTACGCTCACCAGAAACCACATCGGCAATAGTGCGCTTAGAAAATTCACTTTTCAATCCAGTTTTGATGATTTGTGCTAGACGATTTCTGGTTCTTGCCATATTACCACCCGTTGATTTGTAGAACCGTTCAGCGTCAACAATACGCCATTTAACATAAGAATCTACAATCACATTTTTCTTCTCGCCAGTTAAAAATCGTTCTGCTGGTGTATCTAGCGTTTGAATACGATTGTCAAATTTCACCACATTGTTCACAAATGGCATTTTGAATTTAAGCCCTGGCTCGCGTTCAACAGAAACGATTTTACCCAAACGGAGTTTAATGACAGTTTGCGTCTCATTAACTGTGTATAAAGCCGAACCGCTAACAAAAAACAACAACGCAACAATAATCAATACTAATTTTTTCATTATCTAACCTCTCTATTACGGAAAACATCTCTAAGCCCACTTCTCTGCCCAGACTGCCCTGGTTGCGCTTCTTGAATAACAACCTCAGTGCGTGATGTATTATTAATCAACTTATCAATCGGTAAATACATCATACTGTTGGCTTTTGAATCCACCACCACTTTGCTGGTATTGGCCAGTACACTCTCCATTGTTTCACGGTATAGGCGCTCTTTGGTTACGACGGGTGCTTTTTCATATTCTGCTAAAATCTGTTTGAAACGAAACGCTTCACCTTCTGATTTAGACACCACCTCTGATTTATACGCTTTCGCCTCTTCCAGCATTCGTGCGGCCTTACCACGGGATTTTGGCAAAATATCATTGGCATAAGTTTGTGCCTCATTAATCAAGCGTTGCTTATCTTCACGCGCTTTTACCGCATCGGAAAACGCCGCTTGCACTGGCTCTGGCGGTTGCGCATCTTGCATATTTACAGTGGTAATAATCAAACCTGTTTGATAAGCATTAAGCAACTCTTGAGATTTATCTTTAATGCTGTCGGCAACTGCCACACGACCTTCGGTTAGCACATAATCCATGGTATTTTGACCTATCACCTGACGAATAGCGCTTTCAGCCACATGACGCAAAGTCAAATCAGGACTGGCAACATTAAACAAATAAGCCTGCACATCGTTAATTTTGTATTGCACTGCAAACTTAGCATCAATCATATTTTCATCTTTAGTCAGCATTAACGATTCAGAGGATACATTGCCACCACGACGATTACTAACCGCATCTCGATAGCCAATTTGTACGGTTCTAATTTGTTCGACATTAATTCGGGTTAGGCTCTCAATCGGATACGGTAAGTGCCAATGTGGTCCCTCTCCAGTTTCCTCTTGAAAGGCACCAAAACGCAGCACCACCCCTTTTTCAGCAGGGTCAATAATATAAATACCTAATAAAGCCCAGACCAATAAAACCAGAATGAATATGTATTTAAAGCCGCCTTTTTTAGGCGCACTAGGTGTGTTGGTATTTGATGAAGGCTGATTGCCACCAAAAATATTACCAAATTTATTCTTAAAATCTTTAATCACCTCATCCAACTCTGGTGGTTTTTGACCGTTGGTACCCCAAGGGTTTTGATTATTGTTGTCATTCCAAGCCATTAAAATATTCCATATTAAATTACAAATCCAATACTATTTTACCCAAACTATTGCTTATCAAAGTATTCTATTAGTAATAAAAAACATAGTTATTATCTGAATCTCAATAATGTTAAAATATTACATTAAAAATTAGATTATCCACGAGATTAACCATGAGAAAGCAACTCGCTCTTTCTACTATTGTTTTATTATCAAGCACTGTTAGCGCCCAAGCGCAAGAATTTGCCCTCGGCTGTGGCGGTACACCACTGCTGTTTCCCAAGCAAACGCTTTCTACAAACATTGAAAATTTAGACATTACCGCAGACTATAGCGAAGTCAGCAATGGCAACTATCTTTTAAGAGGCAATGCTGCTGTCAATTCAGCCGAATATTACCTATCAGCAGACGAAATAAACCTACAAAAAGCCAGTAAAATCTCAAGCGCTAGTGGTCATGTTAAATTTCAAGATAAACGAATAATGCTAACTGGCAATAAAGCAGTAATGAAAAAACAAGGCGATAAAAAATACACTGTTTTTGAACAAGCCAAATACCATTATCCAGAAAGTAAAGTTAATGGACAAGCACAAAAAATTGTAAACGATGGCACTAAGCAAACTTTTGATTCAGTAACCTATAGTTTGTGTCCAGTGGGTAATACTGACTGGGTTATGAAAGCAAACAAGGTAACACTTGACCAAAAAACCAATCTCGGCGTTGCCGAAAATGTAACAGTTGAGTTTATGGGCGTGCCAATCTTCTATTCACCATATCATGAATGGGTATTGAAAGGCAGAAGTTCTGGTTTTTTAGCGCCGAGTTTTGCTAGTTATAACGAATCAGATGTCAATAAAAATAAAGGCTATCAAATCCGCATTCCTTATTATTTCAACATTGCGCCTAATCGTGATTTTTTATTAACACTCAATCAAGCGTCCACTCGAGGCCGTGTGATTGAAGGCAAATATCGCCAACTCGTCTCAGTTCTTAATCGAGGTCGTATTGAAATTGAAGGACATTATTTAGACAAAGACAAGATTAGTAAAGAAAAACGCTGGTTAATTGACGCTGAACTAGATCTCTCTTTAAATACCAACACCGAATTAAACATAGTAAGTAATCGTGTATCAGACAAGGATTATTTTAAAGAAATCGCACACAGTGGTACCTCAAAGGATTTATTGCAATCTTCTGTTAATCTGTCTTATGAAAACAAAAAAACCAATATTAATACCTCAATATTTGCTGAAAACGAGCAATTGGTTAATAACGGCAAGGCAGAATACACACGGGCACCTAAGATCTTTATTAACAAAAAAGTCATCGGTCTAGGCAATCGAGAAGTGAATTTTTCTATACTTAGTACAAAATTTAAACACCAAGATGCCAGTAAAGAAACAGGCACTCGCACCCACGCTCAAGCAGAATTTACCCGAGATATTACAACCAATGCGTACTCATTACAACCTAGATTTAATATCTCTAAAACAAAATACTCAATGGACAGTGTACCAAACCAAAACCGCTCTATTTACAGTTTCGGGGTGGATTCTAAGTTGTTTTTTGAAAGAGATATTAATCTATTTGGCAAAAGCGTCACTCAAACACTAACGCCGAGATTAGCTTACAATTACACTCAAGGAAAAGACCAAAGTGCATTACAAAAATTTGATTCTGAGGCAATAAATTTCTCTTATGAAAATCTATTCTCAGGCAAAAAATTTACAGGTATTGATAGAATTGGAAAAACCAATGACATTGCCTTAGGTCTTGAATCTGATTTTATTGATAATGATACAGGGGCAACTTATTTAAGCCTAAAAATTGCTCAATTGCGTTATTTATCCGATACAAAACTGGACGAGGCTGGTAACTTAGTTGCCCAAGAAAAAGATTACTCAAACATTGCCGCTACTGCTGACCTTACACTAGATAAGTTTACTTTTAACAACGAGTTAGAATACGACTCAGACAGCAAAGAAGTCGCCAAGCACCACAGTGCATTAAGCTACATTTTAAGCCCTAGAAAATTCATCAGCCTAACCCACTCAGATGATGGCGAACAAAGAACCGTAGGCGTATATGGTGCTTACCCAGTTACTCAAAAAGTACATTTGTTTACTGGTATTAATCGCTCCCTAACTAACTCAATCACCAACAGAAAAACGGCTGGTATTGCGTATGAATCTTGTTGTTATGCAATACGCATAGCACGCTTTAAGCAACACCTAAATGATGGCAGTTATGACACAGTGACAAAATTTGAATTAGTACTTAAGGGCTTAGCCTCTAGCGATTCTAGCTTGGCAGAACGCCTAAAAGAAGAAATACCAAACTATTTAGCTAACTTGGACAAATAATGAAACTTTTTTTTACCCTTGCCTTTACTTTTTCATTCAACGCCTTGGCATCGCCCAATAGCATTATTGCTATCGTTAATGACACTGTCATTACTCTAGACAGTATCAGTGTTCAAATAAAAAAAACCAAAACCAAGGCACAAAAAATAGCGCTGGTTGAACAACAAATCAACTTGGTGCTACAAGCAGAAAAAGTACAATCACTAGGCATTAAACCTAGACCAGAAACCATCAAGGCAATGCTGGCTGATGTTGCTAAGCAAAACAGCATTACTTTGGCACAATTACAGTCTAACAATCAATTTGCTGAAATTGTTGACAATATCTCTCAACAGCTTTCTCTCAAAGGACTTGAACAATTTGTTTTACAACGCGCCAATATTACAATAACACAGGCAGAAATTGACAACTATCTGGCTAAAAACCCTAATAAAAATACACAGTTAGTGGAGCAAATTAAAATCGCTCAGATTGTAATCAGTGCTGTTGAAAAAACCGATTCCTTGCCACAATCTAAAGATGATTCAATCAAACAATTTTTAACAGGATTAAGTAAAGAAATTAAAAATGGCACCACATTTTCCAGTCTTGCAAAACTACATTCGCAAGACTTTTCTTATGAAAATGGCGGAGAAACTGATTGGCTAGTGCAAGAAAAACTTCCTACGGTGTTCCAGCAACAACTAAAAAACCTTAACACTGATGAGGTCTCTAAACCCTTTAAAACAGCGAAAGACTGGCGCATTATTAAAATTATTGCTCAACGCAAGGTTGATATAAATCTTATCACTGTTAGGGCACAGCTCATTCAATCCAAACAACACATTTTTTTTCAAGATTGGCTAAAAACACTACGAAAAAAAGCCTACATAGAGATTTTTGAACACAAACTCTAATATATGTCCAAGTCCATCATCATCTTTGGGTTTCACGCAATCCAAGCACAATTAGACACCAATCCAGAGTGCTTAGTTAAAACATTTACGCTGGACAATCGTCATGACAAACGCCTAAATACCCTTATTACCCAACTTGATAAACTCGGTATCAACACGCAACGCTCAACGAAACAACAGCTGGATAAGCTCACTAAAAATCAAACCCATCAAGGTATTGCTGCTGAAATATTACTGCCCGCCCTACCCAATCAAGACGGGCTAATGCAGCACATTGCCAAACTAGAAAAAACAGCATTAATCTTAATTTTAGACTCAATACAAGACCCAAGAAACTTAGGCGCTTGCTTACGCAGTGCTAACGCCGCAGGCGCGGATTGCGTAGTCATTAACAAAGATGGGTCGGCACCTGTCAATGCTTTGGTACATAAAACTTCAGCTGGTGCACTTAATCAACTTAAAATCTTCTCGGTAACGAATTTATCACGCACGATTAAAGCGCTGAAAGAGCAAAATATTTGGGTAGTAGGCTTAGATAGTTCAACCGATAAATCACTCTACCAAATCGATTTAACCTCGCCCAGTGCGATCATTATGGGCTCTGAAGGCTCTGGATTGCGCTCACTCACCAAAAAATCTTGCGATGAACTGGTAATAATTCCTATGCAAGGTAATGTAGAAAGCCTAAATGTGTCGGTAGCAACGGGTATTGCTTTGTTTGAAGCCAACAGACAGCGCTTGAAAACTTAATGCCTAAAGCTTGGTTTTTTTGGTAAAATTGTCAAGTTTTTGCAATGAAACAAGGAATACCAGATACGATTAAACTTTTTAGGTTTGCCTCTAGATCACTAACCTTTTCACAGCGCTATCAAGTGAAGGATTTACCTAGAATCAGCAAATTGCTTAGCAACCAAGATTCAACGGTTGATGTAAAACTTAGTTTTAATCTTGAAGAAGGTAAAATCCCTTGTATTAAAGGTGAAATTAAACTGGATGCGGCACTTACCTGCCAACGGTGCTTAGATGAAGTCAGTCTTCATTTACAGCCTAAATTTCAGCTTGCTTTTTTGCAAAATGAACAGCAAGGCGAAACATTAAGTGCTAGCTTTGAGACAATTCTGAATACTGACGAAGAATTTTCAACCATTGAATTTATAACGGATGAAGTGTTAATAGTGATTCCGATGACGCCTATGCATAAACATAAATGCGCATCGTATCAAGACACACAGCCAATAAATCAACAAAAGCGTGAAAACCCTTTTGCAATATTACAACAATTAAAGAACACAACTAAGGAGTAAAAAATGGCCGTACAAAAAAGTAGAAAAACCCCTTCAAAGAGAGGCATGCGTCGCTCTCATAATGCACTAGCAAGCCCAACTTTGTCTGAAGACCAAGAAACGGGTGAAACACACTTGCGTCACCACATTACCGCTGATGGCTACTACCGTGGCAAACAAGTGATTAATAAAACACAAGATATTCCAGAAGTAGAAGCCTAGAATATTTTATTAGGATTGTTGATGACAATTAAGGTGTCAATTGATGCTTCGGGGGGCGACCGCGGGATACCCACGACTGTTGCAGCGGGCATTAAGGCGCTAATCGCATTTTCAGATTTACATCTGGTTTTTGTGGGTGATAAGTCTAGTATTCAGGCAGAGTTTGACAAAAACATCAGTGCTCAAAAACACGCCAAGCGTTTTAGCATTGCCCATGCCAGTGAAGTTGTTGCTATGTGTGAATCACCCTCAACAGCACTACGCAAGAAGAAAGATTCTTCTATGCGTGTCGCCATCAATTTAGTCAAAGACAACTCCGTTGATGCTTGTGTCAGTGCTGGTAATACTGGTGCATTGATGGCGATTTCTCGCTTTGTGCTTAAAACCATCAAGGGCGTTGACCGCCCTGCTATTATGGGTCGCATGCCAACCATGAATGGACACACACATATGCTGGATTTGGGTGCAAATGTTGATTCTAAGCCTGAGGCATTACTTGAGTTTGCAGTTATGGGCTCTATTGCCGTTAAATACACTGAGAACATTGCCTTACCCACTGTTGGCTTGCTAAACATTGGAGAAGAAGAGATGAAAGGCAATGATAAGATCAAGCAAACAGCAGAATTACTCAAAGCCTCAGACCTTAATTATGTCGGTTTTGTTGAGGGCGATGACATTTACAAAGGCACAGTTGATTTAGTGGTTTGTGATGGTTTTGAAGGCAATATTGCCCTTAAAGCCAGCGAAGGCGTGGCCTCTATGATGGGTCATTATCTCAAACAAGCCTTCACTAAAAATATCTTTACCAAACTGATTGCCCTGATTGCCACCCCTGTTTTAAAAGATTTTAAAGCCAGTCTTAACCCTGGAAAATACAATGGTGCTAGTCTGTTAGGGTTGCGTGGTGTTGTCGTCAAAAGCCATGGCGGCGCTGATGTTGATTCGTTTTTTCAGGCAATTAAAGAAGCATACCTTGAGGTGCAAGCTAAAATTACTGAGAAAATAACAAAACAAGTAGGACAACAAACTCATGAATAAATTTGCAAGAATTATCGGCACTGGATCTTACTTGCCGCCAAAGATTGTTACTAATGACGACTTATCTAAGACGATTGACACCTCGGATGAGTGGATTACCAGCAGAACAGGCATCAAAGAAAGGCACGTCGTTACCAATGAAAGTACTTGTGATTTAGGTGTAATTGCAGCCAATAATGCGCTAGAAATGGCAGGCATTAATGCCAGTGAATTGGATTTGATTATTTTGGCCACCACTACCCCTGATAAAATTTTCCCAGCAACTGCCACCATGTTGCAAAACGCCATTGGTGCTAACTGCCCTGCCTTTGATTTGCAATCAGTTTGTGCGGGCTTTGTCTTTGCACTAACGACTGCCGAGCAATATATTAAAACTGGTACAGCCAACAAAATATTGATTGTTGGCAGTGAGACCTTGTCACGCATTGTAGATTGGAGCGACCGATCTACAGCTGTTTTGTTTGGTGATGGTGCTGGCGCTGTTGTGCTTAGTGGCAGCGAAGAGACAGGAATTTTGCATTCAAAACTCTTTAGTGATGGCAATTATTTATCTTCTTTGCAAGTGAATAATAACTACATCAACGAAACAGGCTTTATTGAGATGGCAGGCAACGAAGTCTTTAAGATTGCCGTTAGTCAGTTGTCATCTTTGGCACAAGACACATTGTCAGTCTGCAACCTAACCTCAGAGGATCTAGACTGGATGGTACCACATCAGGCCAATATTCGCATTATTTCAGCCGTTGCCAAGCGCATTAACACCCCAATGAGCAAGGTCATTGTTACCTTAGATAAGCACGGCAACACTTCTGCCGCCTCAATCCCCTTGGCACTTGATATAGCCGTGCGTGATGGCCGCATTCAAAAAGGACACACGCTATTGCTTGAGGGTATCGGCAGTGGCTTTAGTTGGGGCGGTATTCTACTTAAGTTTTAAAATTTTCTACTCTGTAATTTAACCGTTAAAGCCTTTAATTGCACTATATCTACATCAAGTGTATCCAAATCACTAAAAGCACGCTGATAAAGATTCTCATACTTGATTTTCGAGACCTCCAAGCCTAACAAAGTAGGGTAAGTGGGCTTGTTTTTATCTGCATCGGAATTCTGTTTTTTGCCCAATATTTCTTCAGGAGTCAGCACATCTAGCACATCGTCCTGAATTTGATATGCCAAGCCAATATTTGCAGCAAAACGCCCTAAAATTTGTAGCTCCTTCTCATTACAGGTATCAGCAACCAAAGCACCCAGTTTAATTGCACAGCCAAGCAAAGCACCTGTTTTTTTCTGATGCATATTTTGTAAAATATCAATACCCACCGTTTGTGCAGCCACGCTTAAATCAATCGACTGACCTTCTGCCATCTCAAAAGCTGCATGGGTCAGTGTTTGTAGTAAATCAATCCTTATTTTCGTTGATAACTGCACATCACTTGCCAAAACCTCAAAAGCCAACGCCTGCAAACCATCGCCTGCCAAGATGGCTTGTGCCTCGCCAAAACGCTTATGACAAGCGGGTTGGTTGTGGCGAATATCATCATCATCCATAGCAGGCAAATCATCATGGATTAAAGAATAGGCATGAATCAGCTCCACTGCACAGGCGCTAGAATCTGCCAAATCAAGATTAGCGCCAAAAGTATTGGCAACAGTGTAGGTTAAAATTGGTCGAAAACGCTTGCCGTTAGACAAAACGCTGTAACGCATTGCCTCGGTTAAACTGCCCTGATTAGATAAAACCCTGTCTAGGCACTGGTCAACACGCTGCACATAGTTCATTTTACGATTCTTTATCCAAAGGTTGCTGGGCTTGATAGCCATCAGCTGCACTAAGCAGGGATATTTTTTGTTCTGCCTCACTCAGTGCTGTTTGACATTGGCGGGTCAATATCACACCCTGCTCAAAGCGTTTTAAAGAATCTTCTAGGCTCAAATCTCCTGATTCCATTGTCTTCACAATATCCTCAAGTTCACTTAAGCCCTTATTAAAATCAAATTTTTCTGCCATTATTTTTCTCCGCTGCTACCCGCTTTATTTAGTATCTTATCCATTAACCAAGTCGGTAACAGTCTGATTAATATTGCAAACAATTTTGTTGGGAATGTTACCCGGTAATGAATTTTTGCCTGCTTTGCACTAAGTGCATGTAGGCAACATTTTAGCACCGCTTCTGCGGGTAAAGTAAAATCTGCCAAATTTTTTGATTGCAAGCGCTCAACCATCTTTTGATAATTGGTCTTATAATCGCTATTTTCCCTATCAATATGTTTGGAAAATGCCTTGTAGGCATTGGCTCTAAACTCAGATTCGATTGGTCCAGGCTGGATTAAGGACAACTGAATTTGGGTATTTGACAATTCTAAACGCAATGTATTGACCAAGCCTTCAATCGCAAATTTAGATGCATTATACGACCCACGAAATGGCATTGCTACAAAGCCTAATATTGAACTTAGGTAAATAATACGCCCTTCATTTTGGCGTTTCATTATTGGCAAAACCAAATTGGTTAATTCGTGCCAACCAAATACATTGGTTTGAAATTGTTGTTCTAACGCATAGCGGGACACATCTTCCAACGCCCCTACTTGCCCATAAGCACCGTTATGAATTAAGCCATAAAGTCTATCAGTTTTTGCAAAAACAGCACTCATTGCCGTATTGATTGACTCAGACGAAGCTAAATCTAACTGCAATGCCTCAAACCCCTGAGTTTTAAGTCGTTCCACATCCTTATTTTGCCTCGCAGTGGCAAATACTTGGTAGCCTGCTTGCTGTAAGCCTAAAGCTACGCACAACCCAATGCCACTGGAGCAACCTGTAATTAAAACAGACTTTTGCATAATTATGCGTCTCGTTGTTGTGCTGTAGTCCAAAACTCTGCCGTGGCTTTAAGTTCTGGATTAACGCTCTTGCTACGCAATACTAAAAAATCATAGCTCATTCTAAAGCGTGGATGTTGTAGTAAAAATTCTATTTTTTTAGGAGGCATTTTTTCCAGTTTAGCTTGCATCATCCAAATATCTCTCATTCTAGCACTCAAGTATCTGGGAATGGACACTTGTTTAATTTGGCGCATAATCACTTCATCACAGGCTTGCATCATTGCCAAATGAAAAGAGCGCTGTCGCTTTTTAATCAGGGCAAAACGCTCGTTTTGTGCTTGCCACAAAAACACAGCAAACAAAAAGGCTGGCGTTACTGACTGATTGCGTTTAATACGATTGGCAGTATTTATACACGCTTTTTTAACAAAATCATTGTTACGAGTTTGTTCAAACAAATACGCCAACAAGCCATATTTTTCTAATTGTTCATACACCTCAAAAGAATATTCATTTTGAAACAGCTTTACGCACTCTTCATATAGGCGTGCTGGGGATATATTGCCAAGCAATGGCGCCTGTTCTAAAATACAGGCATTGATTTCTGGACTTAATTTTGCGCCTAATTTTTTGCTAAAACGCACGGCACGAATCATACGCACAGGGTCCTGTTCAAAACGCTGCTTAGCATCGCCAATCATATGGATTTCCCTTGCCTCAAGGTCTTTTAAACCACCAACAAAATCAATCACTTCTTGCTTATGGATGTCGTAATATAGGGCGTTAATATTAAAATCCCGACGCACCACATCCTCTTCCAGCTTGCCATAACAATTATCATTCGTAATAACGCCGTTTTTAGCGGTTTGCACTTTGCCAGAGCGAAAAGTGGCAACCTCAATAAACTCTCGTGCGCCGAACATCACATGTACTAGGCGAAAACGCCGGCCAATCAAACGCGAGCGTTTAAATAGTTTGTGCACTTGCTCAGGCTTGGCATTGGTTGCCACATCAAAATCCTTAGGCTTTAAACCCAGTAGCAAATCTCGCACACAGCCACCCACTAAATAAACCTCAAACCCTGCTTTATGAATGGTATTGACCACCCGCAGTGCGTTTTTATCTAAAAGCTTCTTGTTAAATTGCACAGACTGACGCACAGGCGCTGTTTTCGTGCCCATTATCATTTGTGAGATTTTTTTAAAGATGTTGTAAATCAACGGTAGGTTTAGGCTGCCAGCCTGCTTGTTGGTGCTCAGCAATGATGGTGGTATAAACCCCGCCACGCACATTAAAAATCGCCTTAAGGCGCATAAACCTAGGATTAGTGGCTGCCACCAAATCCTCCAAAATTTGATTGGTCACTGCCTCATGGAACGAGCCTTCATTACGAAACGACCAAATATACATTTTTAAAGACTTAAGCTCAACGCAAGTCTTATCTGCAATGTATTCTAGATGCAATATGGCAAAGTCTGGCTGCCCCGTCTTTGGACATAGGCAGGTAAATTCTGGCAACTCAATTTGAATCACATAATCGCGTTGCGTATTTGGGTTGTCGAAAACTTCTAAAGTTTTACTAGCTTGAGATAACATTTAATAAGTTCCTTTAAGAAATGGGTTATTTTACAAAAAATCGTGCCGTGGTCAATAGCTTTTGATGTCGATAGGCATATAATAGTAAAATAAAAATCAACATCAGCAAATGCACCCACCACAAACCTACTAGAGCAGAAGTTTCTCCATGCTCCAAAGATGACTTGGCAATGAGTAAAACATTATTGTATAAAATAAAAATTATCACACCAAACAAGACGCCTAAGTTTTTTCCACCTCTAGAGGGTGCTTTTCCTAACAAAACCCCCAAAAATGATAAAATAAAGATACTCAATGGCTGTGACAATCGCCATTGAAATTCTGCCATATCTTTAGGGTTATTTGAATGGAATAAATCAAGCATTCCTTGCGATTCTTCCCCAGTGAAATTTATATTGGGCTGCACTGCCTCACCATCAACAATTTGCAAATCATACAAATCAAAATCTAGAATTCTTTTATTAACATCAGTTAGAAACCCATGATAACGCTTGCCATTCTGCAAGCGTAAATAAACGCTATTAGTCACGGGGTCTATATATTTTTTCGCTTGTTTTGCTAAAGTAATAATAGGTTCTCCATTCACCAGTGTATAAATAAACACGGATTCCATTTTTTGCTGTGCATCACTGCCACTGTCTTCCACCTTGGAGGTGTAAAAAACAATATTGCCGTTTTTAAATTTTTGAAATTCTTTTTGCTTCACAAAAGAAAACTCTGAAGCATTATCGCTACGATTCAGAATAACATCCCTTTCCTGCTTAGTCCAAGGCACCGCAATGGTGGTTAAAAATAAAACAAAGATAAAAATAGACAAAACCACAGGCTGTATAAACACCATAAAATGCTTATCCCCCACGCCAAGTGAGTTCATTACAATCGCCTCTGAATTCTTGTAAAACTTACTAATTGCCAAAATAATCGCTAAAAACAACGACAAAGACAGCATTAGAGGAATATCTCTAATCATATTAAAACTGATTAATGGCAATAAATCAGTCGCAGAAATGCCATACTTAAGACTTTCGTTAATCATTGACGCTACTTGATTGCCAAATATCACTAAACTGATAACTAGAAAAATAGCACCTGTCAATACCCACACATTGCGCATCAGATATTTTGCAATAATACTATCAATTAAAGCATAAGCTCTCTTAAAAATAGATACTTTCATCCCTTAAGTATAGATGAAGTAAATAAAGATCTTACTATTTCTTTTGTGACATTGAAGAGAAAAATTCATCATTGGTTTTGCTTAGTTTTAAACGGTCAATTAAGAATTCTGCCGCTTCTACCGTATCCATCGGATGCAAAATCTTGCGCAAAATCCACATTTTTTGCAACTCTTTTTCATCGGTAATCAGTTCTTCACGGCGTGTGCCAGAGGCGTTAATATTAATGGCTGGGAAAATGCGTTTTTCACTCAAGCGGCGCTCCAAGTGTAGTTCCATGTTGCCTGTGCCTTTAAATTCCTGATAAATAACTTCATCCATTTTTGAGCCTGTATCAATTAATGCCGTAGCAATAATAGTAATGCTACCGCCATTTTCAATGTTTCTCGCCGCACCAAAAAATCGTTTAGGTCGTTGCAAAGCATTAGCATCAACACCGCCCGTTAATACCTTGCCTGAAGAAGGAGCAATGGTGTTATAAGCACGCGCTAAACGCGTAATTGAATCTAATAAAATAATCACATCCTTGCCTTGTTCAGCACGGCGTTTGGCTTTTTCAATGACAATTTCTGCCACTTGGACATGGCGTTTGGCTGGCTCATCAAAAGTTGAGGCAACCACCTCACCACGCACAGTGCGTGCCATTTCTGTTACTTCCTCAGGGCGCTCATCAATCAGCAAAACAATTAGCTCGCATTCTGGATGATTGCGTGAAATTGAGGTGGCAATATTTTGCATAATCATGGTTTTTCCCGCCTTGGGCGGTGCTACCAACAAACCCCTTTGCCCTTTACCAAAAGGCGCAACAAGGTCAATCATTCTGGCAGTAATATCCTCGGTGCCGCCATTGCCAACCTCTAAAGTGATGCGTTCATCTGGGTGTAGCGGCGTGAGTGAGGCAAAAGGAATTCTATTTCTAACATTGTCTGGATCTTCGCCATTAACCTCAGAGACTTTTACTAGGGCAAAGTATTTTTCACCTTTTTTAGGTGCACGAATCTTGCCAGTAACCACATCACCTGTTGATAAATTAAAACGACGAATTTGATTAGGGGAAGCATAAATATCATCTGGACCAGAAACATAAGAGTCATCTGCCGACCTTAAAAAACCATAGCCCTCTTGTAATATATCCAACACGCCATCGCCTAACACCTCCTCGTCATTAGCAGATTTGTGTTTTAAGATGGCAAAAATAAGCGCTTGTTTCTTAGCACGAGAGATATTTTCAATGCCCAAAGATTGTGCTAGCTCTAATAATTCGGCAGCTGTGGAGCGTTTTAGTTCGGATAGTTTCATGTAATTTCCAATAGATGTAAAAAAGAATCGTCAGTCAGAATTGAGCGACATAGGTGCTACTTGGCAGCAATTAAGGGTTTAAAATAAAAATAAGTTAGTTTGTAAGTTTAAGTGATGTCTCTTAAATATTTGCATCTATAAAAGTGCTTAATTCTGCCTTAGACAAAGCGCCCATTTTAGTTGCCTCAACCACACCATCCTTAAACAACAGCACTGTTGGTATACCACGAATGCCATATTTTGGTGGAGTTTGGTCGTTTTCATCAATATTAATTTTAGCAACAATCACCTTGCCATCATACTCATCGGCAATTTCATCAAGTATTGGTGCCAATGCTTTACAAGGCCCACACCATGGTGCCCAAAAATCTACCAAAACTGCCTGCGATGAATTAACAACATCTAACTCAAAAGAATCGTCCGTTACTACTTTAATTTTATCATTCATATATTGTTATGTGTTTTATTGTTTAAGGGGAAATAGTATCACTAGAAAAAGCGATTTAGGTAAATTATAGCGTCTATTATAAGCTTGGTAACATTATTTTATAATTTTTCTTGCAAATACTGCTTTAGTCGCTGCTGCTGCTGCTTATCTAATGGCTGTTGCTTGGCATTACTGATAAAGAAAATATCCTCTACTCGCTCGCCCATAGTGGATATTCTCGCATTAACCAAACGAATATCTAACTGATAGAAAATATGAGCGATATTAGACAACAAGCCTTGTTTGTCAATCACACTTACCTCAACTTGAGTGAGATTCCACTTATCATTATGTGAAAACACAATGCGCATTTTATGGTCAAAATGTCGATGTGCGTATTTGTCACTCATTGCCCCCACATCAACGCTTGCTTGTGCCAATTTGTCTTCTATGATTTGACTAATGTCATTCTGTTCCATTATTTCATCTTGTAACACGCTAATAGTGTTGTAAGCCTTATTGCTCTTACTGGTTAAGATTTTTGCATCGACAATATCCAGACCTAATTTTTCAATAATACTTACCAATTTAAAAAACAGGCCCTTGGAATCATCACCATACACAAAAATATCTACTACACTGTGTTCAGACAGGCGTTGTGCTACTCTGATGGCTTTATCACCTGTTTTTCTAAACAACTGTAAATGCCACAAAATATCCTCAAGCTGATAGCGTAAAAAATAATCTTTTGGCAAAGTGCCAAGTATTTTTTCCACTTGCTCAATACCGTAGCCCTGCTGTTGAAGTTTGACTGCCAACGCTTGTTTAACTGTCTGAGCCCGCTTATTAATACTGGGCGGTTTAACCTGTGTTTGCAACTGCTCTTTGGTTTTGTAAAATAATTTCTTCAAAAGCGAATCTTTCCAACCATTCCATAATCCCTCTTTTGTGGCACGAATATCGGCAACCGTTAATAAATATAAAAACTGCAAAAATTGCACAGATTTTACCGTTTTGGCAAACTGATGAATAACATCAAAATCCTCAAGGTCTTGTTTTTGTGCTATTTGTGACATTAACAAATGCTGCTCCACCAAGCCTGACACCAAAGCAATATCGCTGGTTTTAAAGCGATGATGTGTTAAAAAATCACGCACATCTTGCGCCCCTAAAACTGCATGATCACCGCCCCGCCCTTTGGCAATATCATGAAACAGCCCTGCCAATAACAACAACTCAGGTTTAGCAATATTTTGTGCCAGCTCACTGCAAAGCTCGAACTCTTTGGCAAAATCATCAACAAAGAAACGCCTCAGATTACGAATCACAAATAAAGTATGCTGATCCACCGTATAAGCATGAAATAAATCATATTGCATCAGCCCTGTTATCCTGCCAAAGGCAGGAATATAGCGCTCTAACACACCATAACGATTCATTAGTTTTAAAGCCTTATTGATGCCGTGTTTTTGTTGTAATAGCTCAATAAACAAACGATTATTTTGTCGTTTTTTATAATAATTTTTATCAATTAACTCAATGTCTTTTTGCATCTGCCTGAGTGTATCTGCGCTAATACCACGCACATAATTGTGCTTAGCAACCAACAAGAAAATTTCAATAAAAGCTGATGGATGCTTGACAAAAACAGCATTATTCATCATATAAATATAGCCGTGATTAATAACAAAATGCGCATTTAAATTCTGCGTATGCAACACGCTTTGTTCAAATAATTGCAATAAAATATCATTCAAACGCGCCACCTTAGTCGCCGCTTGATAATAATCACGCATCAACTGCTCAACTGCAATACTCTCGCCATCTTGATACCCCAGCACACTTGCTATTTCTCGCTGATATTGAAAAGCCACTCTGTCTTCTCGCCGTTTGGCAACAATGTGTAAGGCAAAACGCACCTTCCATAAAAACAACTGCGATTGCATCAACAAATCATATTCACCCTGCGTTAAGAAATCCTTGTCCACTAAGTCAGAAAAAAGATTAACATCAAAATACCATTTTGCCACCCATGCCACTGTTTGAATATCACGCAACCCGCCAGGGCTTTCCTTGAGGTTTGGCTCTAAATTATAGGCAGTATTGGAATAATTAAGATGGCGGTTATGTTGCTCTTTTTGCTTGCCAACAAAGAACGACTGCGAAGACCAATCGCTCGCCTCAATCATGGCTTTCATTTTTAAAAATAAGGATTCCTTGCCTACAAGAATACGAGATTCTAATAAATTTGTAACCACACTCAAATCATCAATATTGGCAACACAATCCGCCATATCACGCGTGGCATGCCCTACTTCCAAACCCACATCCCACAAAAAAGTTAAAAACTTAGATAGACTTTGTTGATACACATCGTGACCACTATCAGGGATTAAAATCAACAAATCAATGTCAGAATGCAGGTGCAATTCACCCCGACCATAACCACCTACCGCTGCCAAACACAAATGACTGTCAATCTTAAGTCCTTGCCAAATATCGACCAATAAAACATCTATCTCATCGCTGCGTTTTTGCACCAAAACACCGACTGAGTCAGGATTTTTTAAGAAGTCTTGCTCAAGCGAGGTTTGTAATGCCTGGTATCTGCTTTTAAAGGCTTCTAACTGCATAAAGTTACTTACCTAACACTTTTTTTAAGGTGGGAAAGCCCTTACTAGACTCGGTCAAGTGGCGGGTAATTAAATACTTAATCGGCGGAAAACGCTCAGCAAGATTTAGCACAAATCGCCTGATTTGCTTAATCATCGGCGCATCATTAGTAAATAACGCCACAATCCCATTGGTGCCAAAAAACATAATTTTAGTAAGATGAATGTGCTTCCTCTCAAACAAACTCAGCAAAGACTGTGAGCCAATATCCTGCCCCCGTGTCAACGCCTCTTGCACCAATGTTGCTAAAATATCCTGCCCTCTCAGTCCCAAATTAAAACCATGTGCCGTTACCGGATGCATACCCACAGCCGCATCACCAATCAACGCAAAACGATTGGCAATAAAAGTTTGTGCATGCACACCCACCAATGGATAAAAATGACGCTCACCGACCTGCGTCAACTGCCCCAATTCCCCCCTAAAATCTTTTGTCATTTTAGCGTTAAATGCCTCCTCACTCATCTCTATCACTGCTTGAGACTTGTTTGTCGCCACAGTCAACACCACAGAAGACTCATTTCCTATCATAGGCAATAACGCCAAAGTTTGCCCATAATCAAAACACTCTAAAGCAATATTTTGATGACTTTTCTCATGTTTCATCTTAGTCACAATCATTACCTTAGAAAAATCCTTCATCACAGAGGGGATGCCGACCTTACGGCGAATATTAGAAAAACGACTGTCTGCAGCAATCACCAATTTAGCCTTAACCGTTGTCGCATCAGCAAAAACAACAGTTGAATGCAACTCACCATCATCCACACTCTCCACTGAAGTATCACAAACCACTGTAATATTATCCGCTTGTGCCACACGCTGATATAACGCTTGTCGCAACTGATAATTTGGCACCAAATAGCCCAATGCCTCCACACCAGAACCCTCAGATTTAAAATTCAACAACGATGCCGAATCACCATCAAAAACCTTAGCCTCTTTAAGTAAAGATACCTCATTCTGATCTATCAAATTCCAAACACCCAACTTTTTTAAAATACGAAGAGACAAATGCGTTAATGCAATCTCCCTACCGTCATAAGTTGGCTTGGAAATCGCCTCCAAACTGGATTTTTCCACCACCAAAACCCGCACATCAGCCCCCATCATCGAACAAGCAAAGCTTAATCCTGCTGGCCCACCGCCAATAATAACAATGTCATAATTAGTTTGCATTTTTAGTTTATAAAATAATAGTATAATATTGCGTATTATAACTACCAATGCACCAATACCAAATTATGTTTTATGTCATTGTTCAATTCGGTTGTATTTTTTATCTTATTTTTAACACACACCTCAATGCACTCAATTATGCCCTCATCGGCATCGGGTTTATCATTGGACTCAGTGCTATAATAGCAATGAAATTAGACAATTTCAATATACAGCCAGCCTTAAAAAGCCAACATAAATTAATTACAAACGGCATCTACCACTGGATACGCCACCCCATGTACACCAGCGTATTAACCCTATGCCTAGCACTCGCCCTAAGCAACAACCACCTATTTTCACAACTCGCTCTATTAGCATTAACAATCATTTTAATCCTAAAATCTAATTTAGAAGAAAAACTCCTTACTCAACGCTTTTCTGATTACCCAACTTACAAAAAGAAAACAGGTCGTTTTATCCCTTTTTTATAAGCCACCCCTTATAAAGCCTATACAAAACAAAGCTAGTAACACATACAGTAAGTTCAAACATTCATCCCTTACTACTAAAACACCCCCACCTAAAAATACACCCATAAGTTTATGCACCCTTATTCTCACAGCATAAAAACAAAGATTATGTCACACATTTATCAAACAATTGACTTACCTTCTGTTATAATTTTTTGCTAATATTAGAGACCTTTGCATAAATATGAATAATCATCAAAAATCCACTTTTCACCCGCTTGGCGATTTTTTAAACCCAGCCTTAGCCCTGCTAGGACAAGGTTTAATAAAATCACCAATCTGGCAAAAATTGAATTTTGCTAATCATCCCTATTTATGCAAAGGTCTCTATTAAATTTAAATGACAACTTAGTTTTTAATTTTTAACCTCAATCACACATTAGATAAAAATATACACTTTAGTTTAAAAACAGATAGAATTTGGCTGCTTTACAGGATTTATTTTTAATATCGTAATATAAGGAAACAAATGAACCACTGGACAAAATTAAGTATTGAGTTTGCAAGCCAAAGAAATTATTTGGATGAGTTATTTAGTGTTTACCCCACAATTCCAGAAGGTATTAGAGATATTGATAAAAACTTATGGCAACAAGTAGAGCAATCTTTTCAAGCCAAAAATAATATTGATTTATTAAATATTTTATTAAAAATGGATTTGTTTCCAATCAAAGATTCTTATGTAGCCTACCTTAAAAGAGATAACGGCTCAATATCAAGAAACCCAAATACTGTAGATAGATTATGCGGAAGATTGTATGAAATGGGTTTGGATAAAATTTTTGAAAGATGTTCAGAGCCAAAAGAAACAAATAGACAAATTGGACCATTATTTAAACGCTGGCTAAATAATGGGGTGTTGGGGATAATACCAGTAACAATAGAAGAATTTTCTAATTCAAAAAATAACGCAATATTAGATGCAAGTGATGCTCAAATGATGGAATTTGCTAAACAACATTTAGGATATAAACACAATAAAGGGTTAGATTTTGTTGCAAGATTTAATGGTGTATATGTCATTGGTGAGGCGAAGTTTCTAACAGATTTTGGTGGTCATCAAAATGCACAATTTAATGATGCAATGACCACTGTTAAATCTAATGTTAATGCTGTAACAGTTGCAATTTTAGATGGCGTGCCATATATTGACAGTACAAACAAAATGTGCAAAGCAGTCAGAAAGCAAAGCAAACATAATATTATGAGTGCCTTAATACTAAGAGATTTTTTATACTCATTATGAAAAATTTACTAATTCAGGGAGATAATCTAAAAGGGCTTAAATTTTTACTTAATGATGGAAATATGAGTGGGAAAATTGATTTAATCTATATAGATCCTCCTTTTGCTACGAATGGAAATTTTACAATAACCAATGGAAGGGCATCAACCATCAGTAATTCAAAAAATGGTGAAATTGCTTATTCCGATAAACTGAAAGGCAAGGAATTTATAGATTTTTTAAAAGACAGATTGATTTTGTTAAAAGATTTATTATCAGAACAAGGTTCTATTTATTTGCATATTGATTATAAAATTGGTCATTATGTAAAAGTCATGATGGATGAAGTTTTTGGTATTGAAAATTTTAGAAATGACATAACCAGAATAAAATGCAACCCTAAAAATTTTAAAAGAACGGGTTATGGCAATATAAAAGATATGATTTTATTTTATTCAAAATCTACCAAGCCTATTTGGAACGAGCCCAGAGAGAAATACACTCAACAAGATATTGAAAGGCTGTTTAAAAAAACCAAACAAGGTAGAAAATATACGACCGTGCCAATTCATGCCCCAGGGGAAACAGAAAATGGAAAATCCAACCAACCATTTAAAGGCATTATGCCCCCAATAGGCAGACATTGGCGCACAGATGTGCAAACATTAGAAAAATGGGATAAAGAAGGGTTGATTGAATGGTCAAGCACTGGAAATCCAAGAAAAATTATTTTTGTTGATGAAAGAGAAGGGAAGAGAGTGCAAGACATTTGGACGCATAAAGACCCTCAATATCCTGATTACCCAACAGAAAAAAACGCTGATATCTTGGATTTAATTATCAAAACTTCATCTAATCAAAATAGTATCGTTTTAGATTGTTTTTGTGGTTCCGGAACAACTTTAAAATCCGCTCATTTATTAAATAGGCAATGGATAGGAATAGATGAGTCAAATTTAGCAATAAAAGTAACAACTGAGAAAATAAATAGCATTAAAGATAATCTTTTTATTTTAAAACCAGAATATAGTTTAGTGGATTTGAATGATGAAGAAACGACTAACACAGTAGTCGACTGTTAACACATCAGCTGAATTCAAGCGTTAAACTGATTTTTCTCTTTTCTGAAAATTATGAAATACGAGGATTTACACAATCTAGCTTACGGGGTGTTATGGATAGTCTTTTAATTGACTGATTTTATAGCCGTCTTTACTTTTCAAAAGATCTATTAATTTTTTAAGTTCGGATTCTTCATATTGATACCGAAACATTTCATCATGGCTTAGTAGCACAATATGGGATTTTGTAAAAGTTTTATCGTTATTAAGTTTTTTTTCAATTTCTTTAAAAATATCCTCGGCCGCTCCTATTGGCTTCCCTGTGTGAGGGTCGTGTGCCCATTCTAAATCCCAACCAAATAGTGAAAATCCATTTTTAGCTAATAAATCTGCTGCCGCTATGCCACTGCTCACATCGTTTCTACTTCTTCCCTTGATACGCCACATATTCCTACCGGGCAATCTTCCTATTTTATTGTCTAATGCTAAAGTATCTTTATTTCTAATAAAATCATTGAGCACGCCTTTAGGGGTTGAGTAATATAACTTATAACGGTTGTTTGCATGACTGTAACTATGATTTCCGACCCCAATAAATTTATTCTCTTTATAAAGTTTTACATCTTTAGGTCTTGCCAAAGCATGCTCGCCTACTAACATAACGAAAATTGGCAATTTCTCTGCTAATACCGCATCATTTATTCTTCGACTTCCATTCAAAGGGCCATCATCAAAAGTTAAATAAATGTGCTTAACTTTTTTATGGGCATTCTGTTCTATTGACTGTGCTTGACTGTTTGTAGTAAAAGAAGATAGCAAAATTATTAAGCCGTATATTATGTTTTTCATTTCATAACTCCATTATAGTAAATACGAGACCTTTGCATAAATAGGGATGATTAGCAAAATTCAATTTTTGCCAGATTGGTGATTTTATTAAACCTTGTCCTAGCAGGGCTAAGGCTGGGTTTAAAAAATCGCCAAGCGGGTGAAAAGTGGATTTTTGATGATTATTCATATTTATGCAAAGGTCTCAATACATATTTTTTTTCTATTTTTCACCACTGAGATGAATTTTATACTAAGGTTTATAGTTTTTTTGAGTTTTTTACACAAAGCAATACTATGCGTGGAAATAACAACACGAAGTAGGGAAGGGTTTGTAACCCTTCCCAAAGCCAGACTTCACACACTAAGAGAAATTGCAAACCTTTTTTCTGCTTGTGGGAATGGACGGGAAAAAGAAGGGTTATAAATCCTTCCCTACTCCTTATTATCAAGTTTCTCGGGTGTATTCTCATTTCTATGTGGAATGGAAAAACAAGGGTAATTTAACCCATTAAAGTTGGCATAAAATTCTGGTAATTTTAAACAACAGTCCATATTGTTAAATCAATGGTTTGTAAAAAAGCCATCTATATTAAGATGGCTTTTTTTATAATTTGGTAGTCGCGAGTGAACTCGAATCACCGACCCCTACCATGTCAAGGTAGTGCTCTAACCAACTGAGCTACGCGACTATTGAAGAAGGGGGGAATTATACCGAAAAGCTTGTTAGAAACAAGTTTTAATAATATTTTGAATTTCACTGGCGGCTTGGTAAGGGTTGTTGGCGTTTTTAATGGGGCGGCCGACAACAATGTAATCTGTGCCAGATTTAAATGCGGTTGCCACATCGACTACGCGTTTTTGGTCATCATCATTGGCTACGGGGCGAATGCCGGGGGTTACGGCAATTAACTTGTTGTCAACATATTCACGCAAAAATGGGACTTCTAAACCTGAGGATACTACGCCATCACATCCTGCTTCAAAGGCGCGTTTGGCACGAGAAATAACCAAATCTTGCACATCACATTTAAAACCTAAATCATCCAAATCACCTCTGTCAAGACTGGTGAGTGCGGTTACTGCTAGGATTTTGAGGTCGCCTTTGTTTTCGGCGGCTCTTTCCATTAAGGCTTGATTGCCGTGGATAGTGGCAAAGGTGGCGCCATATTGGCTTAATCGTTTAATGGTTCTGCCGACGGTTTCTGGCACATCGAAGAATTTTAAATCAACAAAGACTTTTTTATCTTTGGCAATCAACCAGTCCATTAACTGAAAATATTGCCCTGTCATCAACATTTCCATGCCAATTTTATAAAAGGTAACGCTGTCATCAAGTTGATTAACCAAATCTTTAGCTTGTTTTACTTCTGGCACATCTAGGGCAAAAATTAACCTATCTTCAGTCTTAATATTTTTCATAGTATTTTTTATCTAATAAAATGCTTGAATTATACTGTGAGAATTTTGTATAAATATTGTAAAATACTGATAATTTTGTCCTTGTGGCTCAGCTGGATAGAGCAGCCGCCTCCTAAGCGGCAGGTCAGTGGTTCGAATCCACTCAAGGACGCCAATTAAAGGAGTTAGAATGCACCAAGGTGAATGTTTATGTGGGAAGGTTAAATTTCAAATTACACAGAAAATTACAGATATCATTATGTGTCATTGTAGCGAATGTCGCCGTGTTCAGGGCACGGCATTTGCCACGAATGGAAATGTGGAGAGTAAGAATTTTAAATTTTTAAAGGGGGAAAGCAATTTGACCGAATTTAAAGAAAACGACAATAAAAGTCGCTTTTTTTGTCAATCTTGCGGGGCACCGATTATGGCAAAACTTAAAAACAATCCAGATTACACAAGAATTAGATTGGGCTTGATTACCAATAAAATTGAAGAGGCGATTGAAAAACATATTTTTGTTGATTCAAAAGCAAATTGGGAGGTGATTTGTGATGACATCCCCCAGCACAAGGAGTGGTAAATGAGTGGCAATAGTATCGGTAAATTATTTACAATAACCACCGCTGGTGAATCGCATGGTGAGGCATTGGTTGGTATCGTGGATGGCTGCCCTCCCGGTATGGCGTTGAATGAGGCGGATTTGCAAGGCGATTTAGACCTGAGAAAACCCGGCACTTCTCGCCACACAACACAACGCCGTGAAGCGGATTTGATTAAGATTTTATCAGGCACCTTTGAGGGCAAAACTACAGGTATGCCGATTGCACTCATTATCCAAAACACCGATCATCGATCTAAAGACTACGGCAATATCGCCAATTCGTTTCGTCCAGGGCATGCGGATTATACTTATCAACAAAAATATGGCATTCGTGATTATCGTGGTGGTGGTCGCTCTAGTGCGAGAGAAACGGCGATGCGAGTTGCGTGTGGTGGTATTGCTAAAAAATATTTAAAACAAGCATTTGACATTGAAATTAAAGGTTATCTTGCACAATTGGGTTCAATTAAAATAGAGGCGTTGGATTGGAATGAAGTACATAACAATCCTTTCTTTTGCCCTGATGTTAATAAAGTATTAGAACTTGAAAATTATATAGATGCCTTGAGGAAATCAGGCGATTCTATTGGGGCACGCATTAATATCGTTGCTACGAATATGCCTGTTGGACTGGGTGAGCCGATTTTTGATAGATTAGAGGCGGATGTAGCGCATTCAATGATGAGTATTAATGCGGTTAAAGGGGTGGAAATTGGTGCTGGATTTAATGTTGTCACGCAAAAAGGCACAGAACATCGGGACACCATTACTGCAAAAGGTTTTAAATCTAATAACGCGGGTGGAACGCTGGGTGGTATTAGTTCTGGGCAGGATTTACTGGTGTCTATTGCACTCAAGCCAACTTCAAGTTTACGGTTACCAATTGACAGTATTGACAAAGATGGAAAGCCGACGGAAGTTATCACCAAAGGACGGCACGACCCTTGTGTGGGTATTCGTGCTACGCCAATTGCTGAGGCAATGTTGGCGATTACGCTAATGGATCATGTGATGCGTCATCGTGCACAAAATACAGGAGTCAAATCATCCACCCCTATTGTACCCGCAAGCAAATAATCAACAAAAACAAGGAATAAAATGCTCTTTTCACTTATCCATAAGTATCTTTCTGTTAATCCAAAAAATGATATTTTATCAGGCTTAACCGTTGCCTTAGCCTTGGTGCCTGAGGCGGTTGCCTTTGCCCTACTGGCTGGCGTAAGCCCTTTAGTCGGTTTATATGCTGCCTTTACCATTGGGCTGGTAACTTCAATTATAGGGGGTCGCCCCGGTATGATTTCTGGTGCAACAGGTGCGATTGCTGTGGTGATTGGCACGCTGGTAGCAATGCATGGTGTGGCGTATTTATTTGCTGCGGTGATACTCACGGGTATTTTGCAAATAGCTTTTGGTTTATTTAAACTTGGTAAGTTTATTCGCCTTGTGCCACATCCTGTGTTTTTGGGCTTTGTTAATGGCATTGCTATGGTTATTTTTATCGGGCAAATCAAACAATTTAAAATTGATGGTGCGTGGATTACGGGCGAACCATTACTCATTATGCTGGGTATTATTGCTGCCACAATGGCAATTATTCAATTTTTACCAAGATTCACTAAGGCGGTTCCTGAAATTTTAGTGGCTGTTATTGTGGGTAGTTTGGCAGTCATTTGGCTGGGGCTTGACACGCGCACGGTAGGTGATATTGCTTCAATTAAAGGGGGGTTTCCTGCTTTTCATATTCCTGATGTCGCCTTCAATTGGCAAACATTACAAATTATTTTTCCTTATGCGTTAACCATGGCGTTAGTTGGCTTGATTGAAAGCCTATTGACGCTAAATCTAGTGGATGATTTAACAGAAACCACAGGGCAGCCCAACCGAGAAAGTATTGGGCAAGGTGTTGCTAATACGATAACAGGATTGTTTGGCGGCATGGGTGGCTGTGCCATGGTGGGTCAAAGTATTATTAATGTCAAATCTGGTGGTCGTGGGCGCTTGTCAGGCGTGGTTGCTTCTGTTGCACTGTTGTTGTTCATTCTTTACTTGTCTGAATATATCGAAATGATTCCAATTGCCGTTCTCATCGGGGTGATGTTTATGGTGGTTATTGGCACTTTTGAATGGTGCACACTTCGTCTATTTGGCAAAATACCCGCATTGGACATTGTTACTGGTATTTCGGTGGCAGCGATCACTGTCTTAACTGACAATTTAGCATTAGCAGTAATTGTTGGCGTGATTTTGTCTGCCCTATCGTTTGCTTGGGAATCTGCCAGTAAAATTTTTATCAAAAGCAGTAAAAACGACAAAGGTGATAATGTATATAAAATAAACGGCACTTTATTCTTTGCTTCAAAAGAGCATTTTCAAGAATTATTTAATCCTAAAGCAGACAGTAATGATGTTTATGTTGATTTTGGTAATGCCAGAGTGCTAGACCACTCAGCCATTCAAGCCATTGACAAACTGGCAATGCGTTACAAACGAGTTGGCAAAACGCTACACTTACAACATCTCAGTGCCGAATGCCGATTGCTGTTAAAAGCCGCTAAAAATTTGGTGGAAGTTAATGTTCTAGAAGACCCTACCTACCATGTAGCAGATGACAAACTTGCTTAAAAAATACTTGAATTTTTCAAGAGAAAGAGAAAAACAGAAGCCTTTGGTTGGTTTTTATAAAAAAAAGGCTTATTACTTAGTCAACCCTTAAAAACCACACAACAAACTGATTTATAACAATAAAACCACAATATATCACAGACAAATCAACCAGATTTTGATAAAATACCCTATCTTTCTTGGTCGTTTTGCTGATAAAAAATGCTAACAAAATCAACCCCAAACACAGGTCAACAAAATCTTTTTCATTCAGAGCTTTTCTCCCAATTAGACACTAAAGACCCTTTAATACAGCTGGCCAATGCCATTAACTGGGCAGTCTTTGATCATAGCTTTGAGC
>NZ_FXLV01000004.1 GCF_900180345.1 Bathymodiolus heckerae thiotrophic gill symbiont | reverse complement strand
GCTACTTATAGAGACTTGAATGAGAAAAAAGAAGATATTTTCACGCACCTAGAAGATGTTATTGCAAACATTGAAGAGTTTATAGAAGAAAAGAAGTATAAAAAAACTCATTGTTGAGCTGAATTACCACAGAATAATAAACTGTACAAATTTAGTGCTCATGTTTTTATCGGATGCTGATCAAAATATGAGCTTTATATTTATATAATTTATTATTAAAGATTATATTGCTGTAATTAGGGAATTTTAGAATGAAAATTATTGACTCACATTGTCATTTAGATAGGGTAGATTTGACGGCTTTTGGCGGTAGTATGGAGAGTTTGTTGGCACATGCTAAGACGCTGTCGGTGGAAGAGTTTTTGTGTGTTTGTATTGATTTGGAGCATTTTGAGGGGGTGGTTTCTTTGGCGAGAAAATATCCACAAATTTATGCCTCAGTTGGGGTGCATCCTTGTGAGTTGGAGGGGCGGGATCCGAGTGTGGAGGAGTTATTGAGGTTGGCGGATGAGGAGGATATTATTGCTATTGGGGAGACGGGGTTAGATTATTTTCATGTGGAAAAGGCGGGGGCTGATTGGCAACGAGAGCGATTTAGGCGGCATATTCAGGCATCAAATCAATCGGGTAAGCCGATGATTATTCATACTCGGAATGCTCGGGCGGACACTATAGCGATTATGCGGGAAGAGCGGGCGGAAAAAGGGGTGATGCATTGTTTTTCTGAGGATTGGGAGACGGCTAAGGCGGCGTTGGATTTGGGTTTTTATATTTCATTTTCGGGCATTATTACTTTTAAGAGTGCGGGGGATTTGCGTGAGGTGGCTAAAAAAGTGCCGTTGGATAGGATTTTGGTGGAGACGGATGCACCTTATTTAACGCCTGTGCCATATCGGGGTAAGGCAAATTCACCTGCTTATACTTATTATACGGCTGAAAAATTGGCTGAAATTCGGGGGGAAAGTATGGAGACAATAGCGGCTTCGACTACGAATAATTTTAAAACTTTGTTTGCATTATGAGTGTTATTTTTCAGACAATTGATGAGTTTGCAGTAGGGCAACGACTGGATAATTACTTATTGAAGCATCTAAAAGGGGTGCCAAAATCGCATATTTATCGGGTGATTCGCAAAGGAGAAGTGCGGGTTAACAAAGGCAGGAAAAAGGCGGATTACAAATTACAAATTGAGGATGTGGTGCGTATTCCGCCTATTCGGGTCGCTGAGCCAAGGTCTGGCAAAACTTCTGATAGTCTTAAAAAATTGTTGACTGAGAGTATTTTGTATGAGGATAAAGGACTGTTGGTGATTAACAAACCGAGTGGTTTGGCGGTGCATGGGGGCAGTGGGATTGAAGTGGGGGTGATTGAGGCACTTAGAGAGATGTTTAACACGCCAGTGGAATTGGTGCATCGTATTGATAGAGCGACTTCGGGGGTGTTGTTGATAGCGAAAAAACGCAGTGTGTTGAAAGATTTGCATACGCAATTGGTGCAACATCAAATGGAAAAACGCTATACGGCTTTGGTTAAAGGCACATGGTCAAAAAAACGCCATACGATTGATGCACCTTTGTATCAAAATTCTCGTTGCACGGTGGTGGATGTCAAAGGCAAAGAGGCGTTGAGTCATTTTCAACCGTTGAAGAATTTTGACAGCATTGATGCGGCTTTGGTTGAGGTGTTAATTGAGACTGGGCGAATGCATCAAATCCGTGTGCATGCACAATATGTAGGGCATCCGCTGGCAGGAGATGATAAATATGGCAACAGAGAATTTGACCGTAAATTACATGCTCAAGGGCTGAAGCGTTTGTTTTTACATGCACATCAATTGACTTTTACCAACCCAAGTACTGAGGAAATTCAAACTGTTAAAGCACCATTGTCAGTTGAATTGCAGGCATTTTTGGCAACCTTATGAATGCTTATTTTCGCCTAATGCGTTTGGACAAGCCTGTAGGCATTTATCTTTTGCTTTACCCTACTCTATGGGCGTTGTTGTTGGCGGCAGAGGGTGTGCCTGATTTAAAATTATTCTTGATTTTTACCTTGGGTGTGATTTTAATGCGTTCAGCAGGTTGTGTGATTAACGATTATGCCGATAGAAAAATCGATAAATTGATTGAACGCACAAGCGACCGCCCTATTACTACGGGTGAAATCCAACCTAAGTCGGCGTTGATTTTATTTTCTATATTAATGGCGATTGCCTTTGGTTTGGTGTTGATGACTAATGCTTTGACCGTTCAATTGGCGTTAATTGCAGGTTTTTTGGCGATACTTTACCCATTTACCAAACGCTGGACGCATTTGCCACAATTGGTGCTTGGTTGTGCATTTGCGATGAGTGTGCCGATGGTATTTGCTGCAACGAATGGCAGTGTGCCGAATGATGCATGGTGGATTTTTCTAGCAACTGTTGTATGGACGGTCGTTTATGATACTATGTATGCAATGGCAGATAGGGAAGAAGATTTAAAGATTGGGGTTAAATCTAGCGCTATTTTATTTGCCAAGTTTGACCGTTTAATTATTGCCATATTGCAATTGACGCTGATGGTTATTTTGCTTGTAATTGGATCGGTCTTTGCGTTAAAATCAGAATATTTTTTTATGCTTGTTATTGTGTTTGGGCTTATGTCTTACCATCAGTTTTTAATTAAAAAGCGTGAAAAAAACGCCTGTTTTAAGGCATTTTTACACAATCAATATATCGGTATAAGCGTGTTACTTGGTGTTATTTTTGGTGTGAGTTATTAAATGAAGCCTTTGTTATGGATACAAATATTTCTAATCAAGAGGTTTTTTATGAAGTTTTTTAAGTGCGTCATGATAGTTTTGTTGGGGTCATTGTCATTTATGACTTATGCGCAATCCCCTTATCAATGGGTTCAAATGGTCGCCAATAACCAGCTCAGCGTTAGAGCCATTTTATTAAAAGATGAGCTGTGTCCAAAGGTGAGTGTTAATAATATCCCCACTGCTATGCAATTAAGAGCACCCAAGGTGGCAAATTTTCCAGCGGTATGTGAACTGTTAGTCAGTCGTGATACTCAATCAATCAAAATTCAACAGCGGGTGTTGCCTACTTTACCCCGTGAAGTCAATCGTATTGCTATCTTAGGTGATACAGGATGTCGTATTAATAAGGTCAGCGCTCAAGCATGTAACGATGCTGAGGCTTGGCCATTTCGTGAGTTAAGCGAGAGTATTACCTCTAAAACCCCCGATATAATTTTGCATGTAGGTGATTATTTTTACCGAGAATCCCCTTGTCCTGAGGGTAATAAGGGCTGTCAAGGTTCGCCAAGTGGATACAATTGGGATACTTGGAATGCGGATTGGTTTACGCCTGCCAGTTCATTATTTCAATCGTCAGTGATTGCTTTTTCTCGGGGTAACCACGAAGGTTGTAGTAGAGCAGAAAATGGCTGGTTTCGTTTTTTATCGCCATGGGCGTATCAAAAGACGGGGCAAGCTTGCACCGAGATGGAAAAACCCTATCTGTTTAAGTTGAAAAATGTTAATTACATTATGTTTGACAGTAGTTATGGTCAGGATGATCACACTTCCGATGCCCAATTAGCGCTTTATAAAAAGGCAATAGAGCAGTTAAAAATCGATAAAGATTCGACCAATATATTTTTGACACATCGGCCTATGTGGACTTACAATAAAATTAAATCTAAATATTATTATGGAAATTTAACTCAACAAATAGCCTTTAAAGACTTACTGCCCACGCACACATTATTCATTGCTGGACACGCCCATTATTTACAGACACTAGATATGCGAACTGATTACGATCAGCTGATTATTGGCAATAGTGGCACAAAGTTATATAAAATTAGCAATAGTATGAAAAGAGCGGTTGATATTAACAAGCATATGGCTAATTTTGTTTACTCTCGGTCAGGTTTCGGTTACGGAATTTTGACAAATACAGGCAAGGCCTTTAGATTTTATAATCAAAAGGGAGGCAAGGTTGGTGAGTGTTTATGGTTGCTTGACAAGTCTTCTTCATTGAATTGCCAGTAATTTTGTTTAACTAATATGACTTTATTAGAAAAATTTAATATAAGTTTAGCCTTAGAGTTAGCTAATTTGAGTCTTGAGACATCTATTCAATACTCTGATTACAAAAAAGGGAAAAAATGGCTGGGACCTAAAGGGTATCAATTAGAAGCCACATTCCAAATAATGCATGAAGGCAAACTTTTTCCATTGGGCTTTATTGCCTCTAAGGGAGAAGATATTTATATTAGTTGGCGTGGCGTTGGTTCAATCGAAGAATGGATCGAAGTGGCACAATTTGAGCAAGAAGAATGCGCCTACCTTGCGGAAAAAAGCAAAGTTGAATCTGGGTTTTATCAGATATATACATCAACAGAAGAAAGTTGCTCCCCTCAAGATAAGATTTTGAACTTCCTTAAAGCAAGGCAAATAAAAGGTAATATATATGTAACTGGTCATAGTATGGGCGGTGCTCTTGCTGTTTTGAATGCGCTTGATATTGCTAAGAATACAAAATACAAAGAACCCATTCTTTACTCATTTGCAGGGCCTCGCACAGGTTCCCCTAATTATGCTTCAATATATGATAATGCCATTGCCCATTCTTGGCGCGTGGTTAACTCAAACGACAAAATTCCAGATTTACCCTTAAAAGACATCTTAGGATATCATTATCAGCATGTAAAACAAGAATTTGGCATAACTTTTGGCAATGAACATCTTTGTGATTGGAGAGAAGATCATTCATTACTTAACTACATCAAACAACTAAAAAAAATTAGTGAAGATCTTCGTGTAAATACAGAGAATTAATGAGCATTCATATTCATATAAAGGCTTCTCAGACGGGTAATTAAATGCCTCTTAGTAACGCATTAATGCCTACTTTGGAACGGGTTTTGGCATCAACTTGTTTAACAATTACTGCACAATAAAGTGAATAACTGCCGTCTTTTGAAGGCAAATTACCTGAAACAACAACCGAGCCTGCTGGCACACGACCGTAAGTAATTTCGCCTGTTTCACGATTAAAAATTTTGGTAGATTGTCCGATATAAACCCCCATTGAAATTACCGCTCCTTCTTCAACAATCACACCTTCAACAACTTCTGAGCGTGCACCGATAAAACAGTTATCTTCGATAATCGTTGGACTGGCTTGCAATGGCTCTAATACGCCACCGATACCAACACCACCAGACAAGTGAACATTTTTACCAATTTGTGCACATGATCCGACAGTTGCCCAAGTGTCTACCATGGTGCCTGAGTCCACATAAGCACCAATATTGACATAACTAGGCATTAGCACCGTGTCTTTGGCGATAAAGGAGCCTCGGCGTGCACTTGCTGGCGGGACAACACGAACCCCTGCTGCTGCAAATTCCTCTGTGGACATATCGGCAAATTTTGAAGGTACTTTGTCGTAGTATTGAGTGAAACCGCCTTGCATAGGTCTATTGTCTTCTAATCTAAAAGACAGTAGCACCGCTTTTTTTAGCCATTCATTAACTTTCCAATCACCCACCCCTTGTTGTTCGGCTACTCGTGCTTGACCTGAATCAAGTAGATGGATAGCCTCTGCAACAGCTTGTTTGATTTTTGGGCTGGCAGTTTGTGGGTTAAGATTGTTTCTGTCTTCAAAAGCCGTTTCGATAATATCTTTCATAGTAAATCCATGAGTCAAAAAAACAGATATTATATCAGACCCTAAATTCTGAATTAGATTACACTGGAATTGTCGGTTACAATTTAGTGTTTGTGCTTATGATTATGGTGATGTTCGTAGGTTGCCATTAATTCGTCCATTTGGTTGGCAAACAGATGATTGAACTGACTGTCTTTAATAATAGCCTCAGGCTGACCCATACAGCAAATGTGGTGATATAAACACAGCACTTGAGTTGATTCTTTCATCACTCGATGCAGATCGTGAGAGACCATCAGTACCGCACAGCCTTGTTGTTGGTGAATGTCTTGAATGAGTTGGTAGAGTTGCATTTGTCCATCAACATCAAGATTTTGTGCGGGCTCATCTAGGATAAGGACATTGGGCTTTGCCAGCAATGCACGAGCTAGTAATACACGCTGCATTTCGCCACCAGATAAACTGTTTAAAGGTAAATGTAGTCGTGTTTCAATGCCTGTGAGTGTGGCAGTGTCTATTAAAAATTGGGTGTCAATTTTTTGGTTGAGTTTTAAGAAATCAGCCACTGAGATAGGAATGAACTCATTGGCAATGAATTTTTGCGGCGTGTAGCCCAGTCTAATGTTTTTAGATTTCTTAATTTTGCCATTATCAGGTGCAATAAGCCCAAGCAGGATTTTAATTAATGAGCTTTTTCCAGCACCATTCGGGCCAATTAAGGTAATAAATTCACCCGCTTTTAACTCAAAACTAACCTCATCGAGTACCTTTTTTCCGTGGTGGCTAAGGTTAATATGATTAGCGCTAATAAGTGTTTTCGGTGTCATCGTCATACACCTATTTTAAACAATTTAAGTGTAAAATTCGCCTTATGTCAAAGCAACTTATTTTATTAGACGGATCTGCCTTTTTATTTCGGGCTTATTTTTCCACCCTTTCGCAAAACTTAACCAACAATGCTGGCTTTCCAACAGGGGCAATTTTTGGCGTGATAAACGCCATTAAGCGCCTACAACACCAGTACCCAGAGGCGAAGATGATTGCCATTTTTGATGCCAAAGGCAAGAACCATCGACACAAGATTTACCCTGAATACAAAGCACATCGTAAGCCAGCTGACGAAGAGTTGGTGATGCAAATTGAGCCACTGTATGGCATTATTCGTGCCATGGGTTTTCATTTTATTTGTGTTGATGGGGTTGAGGCGGATGATGTGATTGCTACGCTAGCAAATTTAGCAAAAGTCCATCGATTTGACACGATTATTGCCAGTGGCGATAAGGATTTAATGCAGCTGGTGAATGGACACATACAGCAGTTAGATATGAAAGGTAACCTGTTAGATTACCAAGGCGTGGTTGATAAAATAGGCGTTAAGCCTGAACAAATCTTAGACCTTTTGGCGCTGACTGGCGATAGTGCTGACAACATTCCTGGTGTGCCAAGCGTTGGACCTAAAACGGCTATTAAATGGCTGGATCAGTTTGGCTCTATTGATGGTATTAAAACCAATGCAGAGCAAATCGGCGGCAAAGTGGGTGAGAAACTGCGTGATAACTTTGATTTATTGGATTTATCTTATCGCCTAGTGCAGCTCAAATTTGATGTGCAATTGCCTTGCGATATTTTGGACGATGAGCCAGGTGCTGATAACGCAGAACTTTCCCGCCTTTATCAAAAATATGGCTTTAAAGTGTGGCTCAAACAGTTGGGTATCGAACAACCTGTAACACAAGTGGCAGAGGCAACAACTGCGCCAATAACCGAAATAGCACAAGCTGAAAAACCTCAGTCTGATTGGCTCGTAGACTATACCCAAAGCGTTATTTTCACACAGGTGGATTTTGAATATTTGGTTAAGCGCTTAAAGGCGTGTAAGAATTTTGTATTCGATTTAGAAACCACTTCGCTGAACTATATGAATGCACAAATTGTCGGCTGGGTGTTTTTGTTGGACAAAGACAGTTTTTATATCCCTGTTGCACACGATTATTTAGATACCCCTACGCAGTTAAATTTTGATGAAGTGTGTTCAAAACTGCACCCAATTTTAGAGAATCCAAACATCGGAAAAATCGGGCAAAATCTTAAATACGACAGTCATATTTTGAAAAATTATGACATTACCCTCAACGGTATCGTTGATGACACTATGCTTAAATCCTATTGTCTAAATTCCGTTGCTACACGGCACAATATGGATGATTTGAGTGTGTATTATTTGAACCATCAAACCATTCATTTTGCTGATGTGGCAGGCAAGGGCAAGAAGCAACTCACTTTTAATCAGGTTGATATAGACATTGCCGCTCCGTATGCCTGTGAAGATGTGATTGTAACGCATAAACTTAATGAAGTATTGGCGTATGAGTTGGTGAAATATCCAGATTTATACAAACTTTATTTGCGAGTAGAATTGCCACTGATTCCCGTATTAGTAAAGATGGAGCGTAACGGCGTAGAACTAGATGCCAATGCGTTAAGTAAACAGCAGATCAGTGTTGCCACACAAATGAAAACCATCCAAGCACAGGCATTTGAATTGGCAGGTGATGTGTTTAATTTAGAGTCACCCAAACAAATTCAACAAATCTTATTCTCAGAAGAAGGTTTGGGGCTGGAGCCGAAAAAGAAAACCCCCAAAGGCGCACCCTCAACCAACGAAGAGGCTCTAAAACTTTTAGACCACCCACTGGTGGATTTGATTTTGAGTTATCGCACCCTAACTAAGTTGAATTCTACTTATCTTGAAACACTGCCTAAGCAGGTTGATTTAAATACTAAGCGTTTACATACTTCTTATCATCAAGCGGTTACTGCAACAGGGCGCTTGTCTTCTAGCAATCCAAACTTACAAAATATCCCTATTCGTTCAGAGCAAGGCGCACGCATTCGTGACGCTTTTATTGCCAGCGAGGGCAATGTCATTATTGCAGCAGATTATTCGCAGATTGAGCTTAGAATTATGGCGCATATTTCCCAAGATGCGAATTTGCTAGATGCGTTTAATAACGATATGGATGTGCATAGCGCAACTGCATCCACTATGTTTAATATCCCGATGGAGCAAGTTACCAGCGACCATCGCCGTAAAGCCAAAGCCATTAATTTTGGCTTAATTTACGGCATGAGTGCTTTTGGTTTGGCCAAACAAATTGATGTTTCACGCACTGAAGCCAAGCAATATATTGATGATTATTTTGAAAATTATCCCGATGTATTGAACTATATGAACAGCACCAAGGAATCGGCTAAAGCACAAGGTTTTGTTGAGACTGTGATAGGCAGGCGTCTGTATTTGCCACAAATTAATGCCAAAAACAAAATGCTTCAACAACACGCTTTGCGCACCGCTATTAATGCCCCAATGCAAGGCTCGTCCGCTGATATTATTAAAAAAGCCATGCTCGATATTTACGCATGGATTGGGCAAAACAACTCAGATATTAAGATGATTATGCAAGTGCATGATGAATTGGTCTTTGAAGTGAAGGCATCAAAAGCCGATGAACTTGCTAGCAAAATCAAAGACTTAATGGGGGGCGCTTATCAACTGGATATACCTCTTAAAGTGGATGTTGGTATTGGCAACTCTTGGCAGCAAGCGCATTAGCGCCTATTCTTTTCAAAAGTTATATTGAGACCTTTGCATAATTCATAATTTCCCACCCTAATTTCAACCCTCACAATTTTTCAAAAGATATCTTAAAATTTTTCCATATTTTTCTATAAAAATCTAAAAAATACCTTGAGACCATTGCATTAACCCAGTGTGACTTAGAGAATATAAAAAAAATAGTGCATTTTTATCCAAAAATGAGGAGAATAGCCAGTTATTTTCCATTCTACAAGGATTGCTGTATAGTTTTTGGGTAAAAAGGTGCTATTTTATGCGTTTCATAAGTTGTAATAGATTAATGCAGTGGTCTCCAATGAGTCATTGGAATAAAGGCAATCAGCAAAAGAAGGTTTGTCGTTGAGCTTACCTTTAGTACGCTCAAACGCACTTGGCTTGGCAAGGGTTCGTTATATCAACTTAGAGAAGGTTAATCTTAAAGCCATTGCTTATAATTTAACCAGAGCAGCCAATGTTTACAAAGATTTGATAACGCCTTAGGGATTATTGTGTCTTTTTTAACAAAAAGACCCAAAATCAACATAAAAAAGCAAGAAAATAGACCTATTTTTGGATAAAAGTTGGATTTTTATAGATTTTTTTAATTTTAGAGTTTGTTTTTAGGGGATATGCAGGGGTCTTTTAAAGTGATTTTTCGGCAAAATCATTAAATTACTTATATTTTTACTAGACAATTGCGATATAAAAGTGTAACATTGTGATCTTTAGTGCGGGGTGGAGCAGTTCGGTAGCTCGTCGGGCTCATAACCCGAAGGTCATAGGTTCAAATCCTGTCCCCGCTACCAAAAGATTACGACCCCCTTTTTAGGGGGTTTTTAATGGGATGTCTTTTATTAGTTATAATAAGAAGGCGACTTGTTGAGACTTATTTTTGTTTGATTAATATAAAAAACATGGCCAGAATCACGGATAAAATTGAAACATTAATTCGCTCAGTGATTGAAGATATGAGCTATGAGTTGGTAGGTGTTGAGTATATTGCCAGTGGTAAGCACAGTATTTTGAGGGTTTATATTGACTCAGATAACGGTATTGGGCTTGATGATTGTGAGCAGGTGTCGCATCAATGTAGTAGTATTTTTGATGTGGAAGACCCAATTGCTATGCAATATAATTTGGAAGTGTCATCGCCTGGCGTTGAGCGACCATTGTTCCATATTGGGCATTATCAGCGATTTTTAGGGCATGATATTAAGTTAAGACTGTTAAGGCCGTTGAACGGCCAGAGAAAATTTAATGGCGCTATTGGCAGTGTGAGTGAGGCGAACAATAGCATTGAATTGATGACGAATACTGGCAGTTATCAGTTGGATATTGAAATGATTGAAAAAGCAAATTTAGTTGCGCATTTTTAGGAGAAGAAAGTGGAAGGTAAAGATTTATTTTTGATGGTTGAGGCAATTTCTAATGAAAAGAATATTTCAAAAGAAAGTGTTTTTGAGTCTTTAGAAGAGGCGTTAGCAGTTGCAACTAAAAAACAAAACAACATTGATGCAAATGTCCAAATTGACAGAAAAACTGGCAAGTTTTCTACTTTTAGACAGTGGATGGTAATTGCAGATGGTGAAAATTTTGTGGACGACGATGGCACTGAATTTGATGCAGAATTACACATTCACGCAAAAGATGCAAACGGCGTAGCGGTGGATGATTTTGTCTGTAAGCCAATACCAACTGAAGAGTTTGGTCGCATTGCTGCACAAATTGTAAAACAAGTTATTATCCAAAAAGTTCGTGAGATAGAAAGAGAAGTGATTGTTGAAGATTACACTCAGCGTGTGGGCGAAGTCATTATGGCAACCGTTAAGCGAGTTGATAGGGGTAATGTTTATGTCGATATGGGCGGTGTGGACGGCATGATTCCTAAATTTGATTTAATTCCGAATGAATCCATTCGCAAGAATGACCGCCTAAGAGCCTATATCAAAGAAGTGAAATCAAGCCCACGAGGCGCACAAATATTTTTAAGCCGTACTGCGCCTGAAATGATGATTGAGTTGTTTGAGATGGAGGTGCCAGAGATTTCTGAAGGCGTGATTGAGATTATGGGCGCTAGTCGTGACCCTGGTTTGCGTGCAAAATTAGCGGTTAAAGCAAAAGACAAACGCCTAGATCCGATTGGATCCTGTATCGGTATGCGTGGTGCACGCGTGCAGGCAGTGTCAAATGAGCTGAATGGCGAACGCGTGGATATTATTTTGTGGGATGAAGACCCTGTACAATTCGTCATTAATGCTATGGCACCAGCAGAAGTTAGTTCAATTGTGATTGATGAAGATAAAAACTCAATGGATATTGCAGTTGAAGACGACCAGTTGGCATTAGCGATTGGCCGTGGCGGACAAAATATTAAATTGGCTTCTCGCTTAACGCATTGGAAGCTAAATGTCATGTCAGTCAGCGAGTCTGACAACAAACAGGCACAGGAAAATCAAAAGATTAGTGACAAGTTGGCTGAACAACTGGGCGTTGATTCTGAAGTGGCAGCTGTTCTTGTTGACGAAGGCTTTGGTAACATTGACGATGTTGCTGATGCGGACGCTACAAGTTTGGAGACGATTGAAGAGTTTGATGCTTCAATGGTGGAAGAGATGCAGGCGCGTGCTTCTGATGCACAATTAGTGCAGGCTTTTGGTGATGCAGATTCTTTTGAAGTATTAACAGGAGTTGAAGGGGTTGATGAAGATTTAGCACGAGCCCTGATTAAAGCCGATATTGTAACAGTGGACAATTTGGCAGAATTATCTATTGATGAATTATTAGACATCCGTAACCTAGATAAAGAATTGGCATCAACTGTGATTATGACGGCAAGGGAGAATGAGGGGTGGTTTAAGTAATTTTTAAACGCTAATTCTTGATAAAATTTAACAAAGGCAAACGCTATGGCACATACAGTTCAATCACTTTCTAAATTACTGAAAAAGTCGGCAGACGAAATCGTTGTAAGTTTAGCGGATGCTGGTATTGAAGGCAAGAGGGTCGATTCCGAGGTCTCAACAAGTGAACTCAAAATTTTAATGGGCAGTAAAAAGCGCTCTACCAAAGCGCCTATAGCAGCTGTTAGTGAGTCTGATACAGAAGCAGCAGTACAGGCAAAAGTAGCATTAGAGGCTGGGTATAAAGCAGATGAGAAGTTGCTGGCACAGGATGCCAAGCGTCAAGAAATGACACGCTTGCAAAAAGAACAAGCGGAGGCCTTAAAACAACAACAAAAATTAGCAAGTCAAGTGACAGAAGACGCTAAAAAAACGGTTGATGCAAGCAAAGATGACAAATCGAAAGAAGCCAAAAAACCAAAACGCTTGCGTAATGCAGGTTCAAATACAGAACGCAAACAGCTACATGTTGCACATAAAAGTAAACGCAAGTTAAAGAAAAAAGACAGAACTCGTCTAAGTCAAAAAATTCAAACAGAACAAGCGCAACACGGCTTCCAAAAGCCTGTTGAGAAAGTAGTACACGAAGTGGCTGTGCCTGAAAATATTAAGGTAAGTGACTTAGCACAAAAAATGACCACCAAAGCTGGTGAGGTGTTAAAAGTGTTGATGGGTATGGGTGTTATGGCGACACTCAATGATGTTATTGATCAAGATACTGCACTTTTAGTGGTAGAAGAAATGGGACATACAGGGGTTGCCAGCAAAGAAGAAACCATTGAAGACAAGCTGGTCGAAAAATCAAAAGCAACAGGCGATGAAAGCCCTAGGTCGCCAGTAGTAACGATTATGGGTCATGTTGACCATGGCAAAACATCGTTATTGGATTGTATTCGTAAGGCCAAAGTTGCCGATAGTGAAGCAGGTGGCATTACGCAACATATTGGCGCTTACCAAGTGAGTGCCAAAAGCGGTGTCATTACCTTTATTGACACACCAGGACATGCGGCGTTTTCAAAAATGCGCTCTAGAGGTGCTAGCACAACCGATATTATTGTTTTAGTAGTGGCTGCTGATGACGGTGTAATGCCACAAACAATTGAGTCAATTAAACACGCAAAAACCGCAGAAGTGCCGATTATTGTAGCCATTAACAAAATTGATAAAGAAGGCACCAATCTTGATAAGGTTAAGCAAGAACTTTCTTCGCATGATGTTATCTCAGAAGAATGGGGCGGCGATGTGATAATGATAGGCGTATCAGCACACACAGGTGAAGGCATTGATGCACTATTAGATGCCATTACACTTACGGCTGAAATTGCGGAATTTTCAGCTGTTGTTAAAGGTCCAGCACACGGCACAGTGCTAGAAGCTCGACTTGAAAAAGGCCGCGGTAAAGTAACCACTATTCTAGTGCAATCAGGCACTTTAAAGAAAGGCGATATTATGATTGCCGGATTAGAATACGGCAAGGTTAAACAAATTGTCGATGATCAAGGAAAAATTTTGAAAGAAGCAGGCCCATCTAGCCCTGTTGAAGTGCTTGGTTTGTCAGGTGTGCCAGATTCAGGCGACGAAGTATTGGTAGTGGAGTCTGAACGCAAAGCCCGTGAAGTGGCCGATTTTAGAAAGGCTCGTGACCGTGAGGCTGATTTGCAAAAACAACAAGCATCAAAAATGGAAAACTTCTTGCAAAAAATGGAAGAAGGCGATATTTCTACTGTGAATGTGTTGTTAAAATCCGATGTGCGAGGCTCTGCGCAAGCATTAGTTGAAGCTTTAGAGGAATTATCTACTGACGAAGTAAGAGTAAAAGTGGTGTCAAGTGGCGTGGGTGGCATCAATAACACCGATATTAATCTAGCATCTACTTCTGATGCATTAGTGCTTGGTTTTAATGTGCGTGCTGACGCCGTTGCACGCAAGACCGCAGATAACGAAGGCGTGCGTATTGAATATTACTCGATTATCTATAACTTAATTGACGATGTTAAAGCCATTATGAGCGGATTGCTTAGCCCTGAGTTGAGTGAAAATATTATCGGTACTGCCAATGTAAAAGAAGTATTTAGATCTCAAAAATTAGGCGATATTGCAGGCTGTATAGTGGAAGAAGGCGTGGTTAGAAAAGACAGTCCAATTCGCGTTCTGCGTGATAGCGTGGTGGTGTTTGAAGGCGAATTAGAATCACTTAGGCGTTTTAAAGATGATGTCAAAGAAGTGAAATCAGGTACCGAATGTGGTATCGGCGTTGCAGGTTACGATGTTGAGGCAGGTGACCAAATTGAAGTCTTTGAGCGCATTGAACGAGCGCGTACACTGTAAATCAATGGCAGAGCAGTCCTCTTATAGAGTTGAGAGAATTAATGAGCTGATTCGCAGGGAATTGGTGATGCTGTTAAAGCAAGAAACCAAAGACCCAAGATTGCAAGCAGTAAGTGTTACCGATGTCCTTGCCAGTCGTGATTTATCTAGTGCTAGGATTTTTTACACCATACCAGAAAAGCAAAAAACAGCTGTTGTGCCTTTGTTAAAAAAAGCCAGTGGTTTTTTCCGTTCTCGTTTGTCAAAAACGCTAGATTTACGCCACACACCAGAACTTAAATTTATTTACGATTCAGCCCCAAACACAGGCGCTAGAATTGACGATTTATTAGCCAAACTTTAAATTTGATTGATGTCAAGACGCAATGCAAAAGGCAGGGGTATTAATGGCATTGTTTTGCTTGATAAAGACACAGGGCTAAGTTCTAACGCTGCCTTACAAAAAGTCAAACGCTTATTTTTTGCTAAAAAAGCAGGACATACTGGCGCATTAGATCCTTTGGCAAGTGGTATATTGCCGATTTGCTTGGGTCAAGCTACGAAAGTTGCAGGGTTTCTGCTCAATGACAACAAACGCTATTTTGTGCGTGGGCAGTTGGGACAAACCACAAATACGCTAGATTGCGAAGGCGAAATTACTGCCACAAAAAACTTTGAACAACTCAGCAAAACGCAAGTAATGGAGGCTGCACTGAGTTTTCAAGGCAATATTGAACAAGTACCACCGATGTATTCAGCGCTCAAAAAGGATGGACAACCCCTATACAAACTTGCCAGACAAGGTATTGAAATTGAACGCAAAGCGCGTTCGGTCACCCTTCATAAACTTGATTTTTTAGGCTATGAAAACGGCGTAATCAGTTTAGAGGTGTCGTGTTCTAAAGGTACTTATATTCGTTCATTGATTGCTGATATTGGTGATAAACTGGGCTGTGGCGCACATGTCATTGAGCTTCGGCGCACAGGGTTTGCACATATTGATATCACTCAGGCTATTAAGTTTGCTGATTTAGAAGCATTAGCAGGCGATGATTTTGAACGACTAGATGCCAATATTTTTAAAAGTGAGGATTTGTTACCTAATGTTCATAATGTTGCCATTGATCAACAACAAGGTATTGATATTCGTTACGGCAGAAAAATTAAAGTTGAAAATCAAGCCGATAATTTGGTTAAAATGTTTGACGAAAACGCTGTTTTTCTGGGTATTGGACAAATAGAAAATGGCTATTTACAACCCAAACGATTATTTGTATGAAGAAAAAAGATGCCTTAGTTGGTTATTATTTTAACAACAATTTAATGCACTCTATCAAGGGCGATAAAAGCCTGCGTGAGAGTGTTTATAACCGTGAGCGAGCGTTTAACAGTGTGGATGAAAACCTAGAAAAACTCTCACAAGTTTGGCTATATTTGTTACTTGAGACGGGGGCTTATCGTTTGGGAATCGGGCTAAATAATGCCGAGGTGCGTGTGGCAAGTGTGTTTGACCCGTTTAATACTGAGGTGCATCTGGCAGATGATTTGTTAAACCCTGAGTATGTAGATTTTCACTTTAATAAAATCCCTTTAAAAGAAAAAAGTCAATTAATTAAACGCATTTATAAAATGCTTGAAAATGACGAGGTATTTGCCATGCTTTCCCAAAAATGGCAGCAATCTTTGCATCAGCGTAACCAAGGCATGCAAAAGCTGACCGATGCTGATGATCTGTGTTTTATTATGGAAAATCTTGCACAGTTGCGGCATCTTGAGGGTTATTATTTACGCTCAATTACCGTTAATTTGTTTAATTCGACCGTATCAATGTCGTTTAATTGCGATGGCACGCAGATTATGTCACATAAGAAATTTAGAGAATTTATAGAACAATATATATAGGATAGAGCATGAAAGTATTGGTAATTGGCGGCGGTGGTCGTGAGCACGCTATTTCTTGGCAGTGTGCTAAGTTTGATAGTGTTGAGGAGGTGTTCGTTGCACCGGGCAACGCAGGCACAGAGCTAGAAAATAAGCTTACGAATGTTGATATTGGCGTAGAGGACACCAATGCTTTGATTGACTTTGCCAAAAATAATAGGATTGATATTACTATTGTAGGCCCTGAAGCGCCGTTGGTGATGGGTGTAGTAGATGCATTTCAAGCACAGAATTTGGCGATTTTTGGGCCTACTCAAGCGGCTTCACAACTGGAAGGTTCAAAAGCTTTTTGTAAAGATTTCTTAGATAGAAATAACATTCCAACCGCTTTTTATGATGTTTTTACCGAGGTAGAACCAGCAGTGCAATATGTGCAAGATAAAGGCGTGCCGATTGTGATTAAAGCAGATGGATTGGCAGCAGGTAAAGGTGTGATTATTGCCAACACTCAACAAGAAGCAGCCGATGCGATTAATGATATGCTAGAAGGCAATCGCTTTGGTGAGGCAGGGTCTCGTGTTGTGGTTGAGGAGTTCTTAAGGGGGGAAGAGGCGAGTTTTATTGTAATGGTGGATGGCAAAAATATCTTGCCAATGGCGACTTCGCAAGACCATAAGGCACGAGACAACGGCGATAAAGGCCCGAATACTGGTGGCATGGGTGCGTATTCGCCAGCGCCGATTGTTACCGATGAGATTTTTCAGGATGTAATGGACACGGTTATCCGCCCAACAGTTGAGGGTATGGCGGCTGAGGGTAGTCCTTATACGGGTTTTTTGTATGCAGGGCTGATGATTGATCAGCAAGGGCATTCTAAAGTTTTGGAATACAATTGTCGTTTTGGCGACCCAGAAACTCAGCCAATTATGATGCGTCTAAAGTCTAATTTAGCAGATTTATGCTTGTTGGCAACGCAACAAAAATTAGACCAAGCGGAAATTGAATGGGACGCTCGCTCATCAATGGGCGTGGTTTTGGCGGCAAATGGCTACCCAGATACCTATCTTTCAGGCGAGGTGATTGGGTTGCCTGAGGACAGTGTATCGGCAAAAGTATTTCATGCTGGCACCAAAATAGATGGCAATAATGTTGTCAGCAATGGCGGGCGTGTGTTGTGCGCTACCGCACTCGGAATAAACACCAAAGATGCGCAGATAAACGTTTATACATTGTTGCAAAAAATTGATTGGGAAAATGCTTATTATCGTACCGATATTGGCTTTAAAGCGATTAGTAGTTAGTGTTATTATGGGTGGGTATTAAGGGTTAATTCATAAGTCTGAGTATAAGATTAACCCCGTTAACACAAAGAATATGCCAAAAATTTTATTTAATTACTAATTTAATAAAAATTAGTAATTAGTGATATAATGGCAATTTTTTACTTGTCGTTTTTTATGAAAATTGTTCTGCCACCTAAAACTTCTTTGAAAACATCGCTTGTATCATTTGAAAAAATACAACAAGGGATTGTGCCTACTGTTGTTGATGAAAAAAAACGCTATTTGCATTGGGATAAATTACGCCATCTAAAAACACCTGATAAGTTTGATGATATTGATCAATATTGGCATTTTATTAAATTTTCACGCTTGCAACAGCAAAAAAAGTTGCCTTTTTCTGAGGATTTCTCTTTTGTTTTGACAGATGATATTCAGAAAAATCTCCATGAGATAGATTCAAAAATGCGTGGCTCACTTGAGGCCAAAAATATTGATAATAATAAAGACAGGTATATTGTGCGTTCATTAATAGATGAGGCGATTAGTTCCTCCCAATTGGAAGGTGCAGCAACCACTAGAAAGGTCGCACGGGAGATGTTGAAACACAACAAAACACCTGAAGACCATTCGCAGAAAATGATTTACAATAATTATCATGCCATTAAATTTATTAACGAGCATAAACAAGACGAGTTAACCCCAAGTTTGATTTTGCAACTACATACCATTGTTACCAAGGGAACGATGGATAATTCAGAGGTTGGTAAACTTAGGCGGGACAATGAAGTTAATGTGATTGATAATAGCACACAGACCATTTTGCATCATCCGCCTGATTTTCAAGAACTGCCCAGTAGGCTAAAAGTCTTGTGCGATTTTGCTAATGGCAGTGCACCTGATTATTTTGTGCATCCCATTATTCGGGCGATTGTTGTGCACTTTGCTTTGGCATATGACCACCCTTTTGCTGATGGTAATGGGCGCACTACAAGGGCTTTGTTTTATTGGGTGATTTTGAAAAATAATTATTGGTTGTTTCAATATATTACCTTGTCAAGGTATATTAAGAAAGCGCAAGTTCAATATGGAGAGTCATTTTTAATGGTTGAAAGTGATGAATTTGATTTGACTTATTTTATTAACAGCCAGCTTAAATTTATTACCCAGTCTATTGCTGGATTGTTTGATTATGTTGATGAAAAGCAACAGCAACAGCAACAAGCACTTAATTTATTAGGTAATTATTTAAGTAATGGCAAAGTCAATTCACGCCAAGCCATGGTCATTCAACATGCACTAAAATATCCCGGTTCGGTTTATACCATTGCAGGGCATAAAATTTCACAATCTATTAGTTATCAAACTGCAAAAACTGACTTGGTGGGTTTGTCAAAACTTAACTTATTACAACACGCTAAACAAGGACGAGCCTTTGTTTTTATTGCACCAAACGACTTAGAGCAACGCATCAAGGCTTACAAATGATTATTATTGGCGTTGACGAGGTGGGCAGAGGCTGTTTGGTAGGCAATGTGGTGGCAGGTGCGGTAATTTTGCCTGATGATTTTGATTTGCCTGAATTGACCGATTCTAAAAAACTCAGCGAGAAAAAGCGTGAGGTTTTATACACCCTAATTACTGACCAATGCCAGTGGGCAGTGGGTGAATCAAGTGCGAATGAAATTGATGATATTAATATTCTGCAAGCCACGATGCTAGCAATGAAGCGTGCAGTAGAAAGTTTGAATATTCAATATGATAGGGTTTTGGTAGATGGCAATCGTTGTCCTAAACTGGAAAATTGCATGCCCATTATTAAAGGCGATTTAACCGAGCCGGCTATTTCAGCTGCATCAATTATTGCCAAAGTAACCCGCGATAGGCAGATGATTGAATTAGATGTTTTTCACCCTGAATACGGCTTTGCACAGCATAAGGGTTATGGCACAAAACAACATTTAATTGCATTGGGAAAATTTGGTGCAATTAAAAGTCAGCACCGTTATTCATTTTCCCCAGTCAAAAGCAGGGGTTGACAGTTGATTTTGGCGTTGTAGTTCTGCTTTTTTGGCTTCATTTTCTGCTTCAATTTTCTTTTGTTTGTCGTGTTCAATTTCAGCTGCAGGACGGTTTTTTAGATAATGGAATAATTTAACAATGCGTTTTACGCCTTTTGCCATAGAGGCAATTTTTGTGGCATGATTTGCTTCGCGTTGAGTAACAGAGCCCACGAGATAGACAGTGCGATTTTCCGTAGTAACTTTTACATGCACAGGATTAAACACCTCTTGATTAAGAAATAATACTTCAATTTGCCCAGTAATGGATGAATCTTTTATGCGATCAAATAGGCTACTATTTTCTGCAATACGCACTTCATTAATAACTTTTTTAATTTTAGAATCTTCTAAAGGTATTTGTGTAGTAAGGTAATCACGCACAGCAGCAGTAGGCACCTCGCCTGTTACTAACACTGTTCCAGTGAAAGCCAAAAAGTTTAAATGTGCGTCTTCTAACATTTCATTTTCATTTGTCTGCCAAATAAGTAGCATCAATTGAGTGCCTTTGTCATCAAGAATTTCACCGCTAGTGCGTCTGTCGTTAGAGACCAAAATGGTGGTGCTGATTGCTGTGGTTAAAAAACAGCCAGTTAAAAATAGCGTGCTTGCCATTAGCATGGCGGACAGAATAATTTTTTTCATCAGTTATATCGCCTCGAAAGCATTTTTTATCCAATTTATCTCAGGACATTTTAAATTAGATTCTAGCCCAACAACATCAAATCGACAAATAAAATCGTCATATTGTGAGGTTTTTTGTAAAAAATGGTTGGCGGCATAAATGATTTTTTCTTGCTTAGCATTGTTAATCGTGCTAATTGCAGAGCCAAAGCGCATATTCTCACGATAACGAACTTCAACAAAAACTAATGTTTGCTCTAATTTATCAAGCATAATGATGTCTATTTCACCAAACTTAGTTAAATAGTTTTGTTCAACAAGTTTTAGCCCATTTTTTTTTAAATATTGAAGTGCTAATTTTTCCGCCTTATTGCCCACTTGTCGTTTTAAACTAAACATTTTATTATGCCTTTATATATAGTAGCCACCCCCATTGGAAACCTAGAAGATATATCGTTTAGAGCGATAGAAACACTCAAAACGGTTGATTTAATTTTAGCAGAAGATACCCGCCACAGTAAAAAATTGCTTAACCATTATGACATTAACACACCCGTTCAAGCTTTTCACGAGCACAATGAATCTGTTAAAACTGCTACTGTGGTGACAGAATTATTGACAGGGAAAAATATCGCACTTATTAGTGATGCAGGCACGCCATTGATTAGTGATCCGGGTTTTGTTCTGGTTAGCGAGGCCAAAAAAATGGGTGTCATAGTTTGCCCTATTCCGGGTGCTTCGGCATTGATTAGTGCTTTAAGCAGTTGTGGTATTGCCAGTGATAGTTTTAGTTTTTTTGGCTTTCTACCAGCTAAATCTAGTGCTCGTATCAAAGCCATTCAAGCAATTTCTCACAGCAGTGAAACGGTTATTTTTTACGAGTCGCCCAAACGAATTTTAGCCTGTGCAAACGACCTGTTGAGTGTGCTAGGCAATGAACGCATTGTTTGTTTTGCTAAAGAAATTACCAAATCTTTTGAAACCATTAAAACCAGCTCTTTGCCAGAGTTAATTGAATATTTAATCGAAGATGAGGTGCATCAAAAAGGTGAGTTTGTTATTATCATCTCCAGCATTGATAAGCATAATTTAGTTGCAGGTGAGGCACAATTGGATAAAATTCTGCCTATTTTACTTGTTGAAATGGGCACCTCAAAAGCCGCAAAACTGGCGGCAAAAATAACAGGTATTGATAAAAAATATTGTTATCAACGAGCTATTGAATTATGAGTTACTACACACGGCATATTTTCTTTTGTAATAACATTCGTAAAAATGGCAAGGCGTGCTGTTCACAGTTTGGTGCACAACAACTGTATCGTTATGCCAAAGATAAATGCCGAGACCAAGGTAAACTTGGCAAAGGGAAAATTGGTATAAGTGAGTCTCGTTGCCTAGGCAGATGCGAGTTCGGTCCAGTGGCTGTGGTATACCCTGATAATATTTGGTATCAATATATTGACGAAGAGGATATTGATGAAATCATCAATAAGCATTTAATAGCAGGTAAGCCAGTTAATAGATTAAAGATTGATTAAAAAATAGTAAGCTCAACCATTAAAGTGCTTTCACCATTATTGTTTTTGTTGTTAGTAACCATATTCTAAATCTCTTAGTAAGCTCACTTAGGTATAAATAAACTTTATTGTCATAATCCTGTCATATTCAATTATTATAATTCACCCATAATTTAATAAAAAACGGAGAAAAACATATGATAAATAATTATAAATTAGCAACAAAACTTACTTCTGCAGCTATTGTGGTACTGTCTGTTTCCTCTTATGGTGCATTAGTTTCTAGAGGTCACATTGATATAGTTGGTTCGTCAACGGTTTACCCTTTTGCAACAGTAGTTGCTGAAACTTATGGGAAAAATACGGGTTCTAAAACACCAAAGATTGAATCTACTGGCTCTGGTGGCGGTATGAAGTTGTTTTGCGCTGGGAATGGTATCGCTACGCCAGATATTACCAATTCTTCTCGTAGAATTAAAAGCAGTGAGTATAAAAAATGTCAGAAAAATGGCGTGAAAGAGATTGTTGAGGTTAAGATTGGATTTGATGGTATTGCTGTTGCTAATTCTAAGAAAAGCCCAGTTTTTAATTTGACTCGTAGAGAATTATTTCTAGCATTGGCTAAGCAAACCCCAAGTCTAAAAACAGGCGAGTTAGTTGATAACCCATATACAAAGTGGAGTGATATTAACGCAAAGTTACCTAATACAAAGATTGAAGTATTAGGGCCACCACCAACATCTGGAACACGTGATGCATTTGTAGAATTAGCACTACAAGGAGGATGTTTTACCTATAGCTGGATTAAACAAATTAAAAAAGATTCAAAAATTGCTAAAAAAGCTGGAAACAAGTCCCTTGCTTCTCAGTTAAAGAGAAAATATAAAAATATTTGCCATTCAATTCGTGAAGATGGCGCCTATATTGAAGCAGGAGAAAACGACAATCTTATCGTTGAAAAATTAAAGACAAACCCTAATGCATTAGGCGTTTTTGGGTATAGCTTTTTAGACCAGAATAGCGATGTAGTTCAGGGTGCTATTATTGATGGTGTTAAGATTGATTTTGAAGCAATTGCTAATGGCTCGTATCCGATTTCAAGACCTTTGTATTTCTATGTTAAGAAGAGCCATGTTGGGAAGGTACCTGGTATTAAGGAATTCATTGCTGAATTTACCAGTGAAGATGCTTGGGGCGAGGATGGGTATTTGACTGATAAGGGGTTAATCCCACTATCTGATAATGAGCGTCAAAATATGAGCTATTCGGCCAATAATCTAGTACCACTTAAGATGTAGGCAATTAAGTTGGTTACGATTTATAAAGGCTAAAACAAATTCGTTTTAGCCTTTTTTATAGGCATATTTGATGATTATTTTTCACCCGCTTGGCGATTTTTTAAACCCAGCCTCAGCCCTGCTAGGACAAGGTTTAATAAAATCACCAATCTGGCAAAAATTGAATTTTGCTAATCATCCCTATTTATGCAAAGGTCTCATTATATTATTTGAGACCTTTGCATAAATATGAATAATCATCAAAAATCCACTTTTTACCAACTTGGTAATTTTTTTAAACCCAGCCTTAGCCTTGCTAGGACAGAGTTTAAAAAAAATACCAAGTTCGCAAAAATTGAATTCTGTTAATCATTCATATTTATGCAAAGGTCTTTATTTAATAAAAATGACAATCTCATCATTGAAAAATTTAGGGAAAACTTTAATGTATTATCAATGGGTAAAATTAACTAACTGTATGCGTATGATGAGTTTTATATTTAAGGAATTAACATGACCTTTGGAGCCATACTTACTGCACTGATGGCGTTGCTACTTCTAGGGTATTACACTGGAAGGAAGCGTTCAATCAGCTTATCTGATAAGAGTAATCAGCGCCTGCATTCATTGCCACAACACTATGGCTATTTGATCGCATTTTGGAGCGGTGCTCCTGCATTATTAATTTTATTATTTTGGTCTGTTTTAGAGTCATCTGTTATTAACGCTGCGATTGTTGCACAGTTACCAGCACAGTTACAGCAATTATCAGCAGATGAAGTTGAGTTGTTTATTAATGAAATTATTAATTTATCTTACTCAAATGTAGCTATAGGCGATGATGTTAAACGCCATGCAGCTCTTTACTACAACGAGTTAATTGAATTTAGCAATTGGGTTAAGTCGACTGTGGTTTTCATTTTAGCGTTTATAGGTATGTTTGTCGCATTAGCTTTTGTTAAACCAGAAATGAAAGCACGCAACTTGGTTGAGAGGTTGATACGCTGGGCTATGATTGGTTGCACCTCAATTGCAGTTTTGACAACTATTGGTATTATATTTTCAGTGATATTTGAATCTATTATTTTCTTTAAAACTGTTAATGTGTTTGATTTTTTATTTGGCACCCACTGGAGTCCCCAAGAGGCTATTCGTGAAGACCAAGTGGGCGGCTCTGGTAGTTTTGGTGCCTTGCCTTTATTTGTTGGCACTTTATTAATTTCATTTATTGCCTTAGTGATTGCTGTACCTTTGGGGCTTATGTCGGCTATATATTTGTCAGAGTATTCGTCATCTAGATTTAGATTATTTGCCAAGCCAGTTTTAGAAATTCTGGCTGGCATCCCAACAGTTGTCTATGGTTTTTTCGCTGCGATAACAGTCGCCCCTTTTATTCGTGATTTGGGCGAGTCGCTTGGTTTAAGTTTGTCATCTGAAAGCGCATTAGCAGCGGGCATCGTAATGGGTGTAATGATTATTCCGTTTGTGTCTTCATTGTCAGATGATGTTATTTCTGCTGTACCACAATCAATGCGCGATGGTTCATATGCAATGGGTGCTACTAAATCTGAAACTATCAAACAAGTGATTATTCCTGCTGCACTCCCTGGTATTGTTAGTGGCGTGTTATTAGCGGCTTCTCGTGCAATTGGTGAGACGATGATTGTGGTTATGGCGGCTGGACTATCGGCAAATTTAACATTCAATCCTTTAGAAGCAGTGACGACAGTTACAGTACAAATGGTGGCCTTATTAACAGGCGACCAAGAGTTTGACAGTACAAAAACGCTCGCAGCATTTGCGTTGGGACTGGGGCTATTCTTAACCACATTGGTGCTTAATATTATCTCATTATATGTAGTGCGTAAATATCGCGAACAATATGATTAGTAATACAAAAAAAATAAAAAATAAATTAGCCAAACGCTATGCAAAGGAAAAGCGTTTTCAAATTTATGGGTTAAGCGCTATTGCTATTAGTATTGCATTTTTGTTGTCATTATTGATAAATATTTCAACAACAGGGTTTCCAGCTTTTCAACAAACTTATATCAATATTGATGTTGATATAGACAGTAAATTGTTAAACTTAGATGGCAAATATAGTGAGAAGGCGTTATTTAGCGCTAATTATAGAAAAGTTGTTAACCAGTCACTAAAAACATTATTTCCCAGCGTTAATGGCAGGAAACAAAAAAAAGCGCTCAGACAATTAATCAGTAAAAGTGCAAGATACCAACTTAGAGATTTTGTTATTAATAATCCTGATGTTATTGATACTAAACAATCTTTATGGTTTTTAGCTAGAGACGATGTTGATGTATTTATGAAAGGGGGCATTGATAGGTCTTTGCCAGAATCAGATCGTAGGCTTAAAAATTTCCAACTGGCTTGGATTGATAAGTTATTGGCTGAAAATCGCCTTGAAAAACGATTTAATATCAACTTCTTTACTCAAGGAGACTCTAGAGAGCCTGAACAGGCGGGGATTAAAGGGGCAATGATTGGATCATTTTTGACAATGCTGGTAACCATGTTTTTGTCTTTTCCAATTGGCGTTTCAGCGGCTATATATCTTGAAGAATTTGCACCAAAAAATAATAGATGGGTAGATATTATTGAGATTAATATTAATAATTTGGCTGCCGTGCCTTCCATTGTTTTTGGATTGTTGGGATTAGCAGTGTTTATTGGCTTTTTTGGGATTCCGAGGTCAATTCCATTGATTGGGGGCTTGGTATTAACATTAATGACTCTCCCTACTATCATTATCACCTCTAGGGCAGCATTAAAGGCTGTCTCCCCATCTATCCGTGAGGCGGCATTAGGTTTGGGTGCATCACGCGTACAAACCACCTTTCATCATGTTGTTCCAGCTGCTATGCCGGGTATACTAACAGGTACTATTATTGGCATGGCACAAGCATTGGGTGAAACTGCACCACTGTTAATGATTGGTATGGTTGCCTTTATTGCAGATGTACCTCAAAGTATTGCAGACCCATCTACGGTGCTTCCAGTGCAAATATACTTATGGTCTGATTCACCAGAACGCGCATTTACAGAGAGAACTTCAGCGGCTATCATGGTGTTGTTAGGGCTTTTAATCGTAATGAACCTGTTAGCTGTAATAATGCGTAGAAAATTTGAAAAAAAACGGTAGAATAAAGTTATGATAAATATAGAAAAGCGTGAAGAATTTGATATAGAAATTGATAAAACTGTTGGTAAGCCTTTTATTAATGATGCAAAATTTTCCACTCGTAATGTTGATGTTTTTTATGGTGAAAAACAAGCCATATTTGATGCAAATATAGATATTGGGAAAAATCAAATTATTGCGATGATTGGCTCATCTGGGTGTGGAAAATCTACCTTTCTACGATGCCTTAATCGTATGAACGATACTATTCAAGATTGCCACATAAGTGGCGATATTAGACTAGATGATGAAGACATTTATCAGAAACAACAAGACCCTGTTTTGCTACGCGCACGGGTCGGAATGGTTTTTCAAAAGCCAAATCCATTTCCAAAATCTATTTACGACAATGTTGCCTATGGGGCAAAATTACATGGATTAGCAAGCAGTAAGATTGAGCTTGATGAGTTGGTAGAAAAAAGTTTAATTCGAGCAGGTCTTTTTAAAGAGGTTAAAGATTCATTGCATAAACCAGGCACTAGTCTTTCTGGCGGTCAACAGCAACGATTATGTATTGCTAGAACGATTGCTATTGACCCAGAAGTTATTTTGATGGATGAACCAACTTCTGCACTTGACCCAATTGCTACTGCTGTTATCGAAGAGTTAATGATTGATTTAAGTAAGAAATACACCATTGCAATAGTCACGCACTCTATGCAACAGGCGGCTAGAGTATCACAAAGAACCGCTTACTTTCACTTAGGTTATGTGGTTGAAGTGAATGATACAAATATTGTATTTACCAACCCAGAACATCAATTGACTGAAAATTATATTACTGGTAGGTTTGGATAATAATTAGGAGACTATTCATGGAAACACAACAACATATTTCACGACAGTATAACCAAGAGTTAGAGAGCGTTAAAAGTAAAGTTTTAAAGATGGGTGGGTTGGTTGAGGACCAAGTAGAAAAGTCCATTAGCGCACTTATTGAGCAGAATAGTGAGTTAGCAAAAGAGGTTGCAGAGTCAGATTATAAAATTAATAAAATTGAAGTTGAAATTGATGAAAGTTGTGCCCAACTTATTGCTAAAAGGCAACCTGCTGCAGGAGACCTTAGACTTATTATCGCAATTATTAAGGTTATCACAGACCTTGAGCGTATTGGCGATGAGGCAGAAAAAATTGGTCGTTACACACAAAAATTAACTTCTATGAAAGATGATGTTAATATGTACGCAGAACTTTCTAGATTGGGTGACAAGGTAATTACTATTTTACGAGATGCACTGGATGCATTTGCCCGTATGGATGTAGAACAGGCGGCTAGAATAGCTGAAACTGATAGACAAATCGATGAAGAGTTTGACCGGGTTTCCAGAATATTGGTCACACATATGATGGAAAATTCCCGTAATATTAAAACTATGTTACATGTTATTTGGTGTGCTAGAGCTTTAGAGAGAATTGGCGACCATTCTCAGAATATTTGTGAGTATGTGGTTTACTTGGTTAAAGGTAAAGATGTTCGCCATATTGAACTGGAGTAGGAGAATCGTATGAATGACGCTATGTTTACAATCTTAATTGTTGAAGATGATAAGGCGATAATAGAAATGCTGAGTGTATTTCTTCAAGCTAAACAGTACAACATACTCAAGGCTAATACAGGTTCTCAAGCAATAAGTCTATTGGGTGATAATGATGTAGATTTAGTGTTGCTTGATTGGATGTTGCCAGATGTTGATGGCACTCAACTGATTGGCAAAATCAGAAAGTTTGAGGGTTTTCAGTATTTACCAATTATGATGTTAACAGCAAAATCTAGTGAAGAAGATAAAGTGGAAGGGTTTGATATGGGTGCCGATGACTATATGACTAAACCAGTATTGTTAAAAGAGTTAGATGCGCGTATTCGTTCTTTATTGCGTAGGTCACAAGGGCTTACTGCTAGTGATGAGTTAATTATTGACAACATTGTTATTAATCCAGTGCAACAATTATTAACCATCGGTGGCGAAGCTATTACTATTGGATCCACTGAGTTTCGGTTGTTACACTTTTTGATGAAAAATAAAAACAGGGTGTTTAATCGCCCTCAGTTACTTGATGAGGTTTGGGGAAGATTTGTTGCTATAGACGAACGCACTGTTGATGTCCATATTTTAAGACTGAGAAAAATATTAAAACCTTGTGAGGCAGATAAGTGCATCCAAACTGTACGCAATACGGGCTATCGATTTAGTGCTAATATAACGCTATGAAGCCCTCTATTTTGTCTATTGAAAAGTGGCGCATAGCGATTGTTATATTTGTAATACTGGTTAGTGGCTTACTAACAGATGCTTGGCTAATAAGCATAGCATTAAGTTTGTTTGGCTATATTGTTTGGATGTATTACAAACTTCACCAGTTCTATATTTGGATAACCAATGGAACTAACCAAAATAATGTGCCAGATAGTGCTGGAATATGGGACAAGATTAACTACCAAGTGCTACAAGACAAAAATAAAAGTAGTAATAGAAAAAGGCGTATGAATGCTTTGTTAAAACGCTCACAAAGTATTTTAAAAGGGTTTCCTTATGCCACTATTGTTCTTAATCAAAACAATGAAGTTGATTGGAGTAATAGCAAATCTAGTATTTTGTTAAATATTGTCAAAAGTGATAGGGGGCAGCGTATTAACAATTTAATCCGCTCCCCTAAGTTGTACAAGTTATTGAATTCTAATGAAGACGGTAGCGAGATTGAAATAGAGTCCCCTAAAGACTCATCCATACAGTTGTTGTTAAAAATTATTGCCATTAGCTCTGACTCAAAGTTGTTAATCGCACGCGATATAATGCAAAGAAACAAAACATTAGAAATGCGTAAAAGTTTCATTTCAAATGCATCGCATGAATTGCGTACGCCACTAACGGTAATCTCAGGTTATCTGGAAATGATTAAAGAATATAAGAGCTTGCCAAAAGCATTGATCAGTCCAATTAATGCTTCATACGAACAAACTGAACGAATGCAAAATATTATTGAAGACTTATTAACGCTTTCACGCCTAGAAAGCACCGATGATATTCAAGATATTAGCACAAGCATAAATATGAAAAAGGTTATCAATCATGTGTGTCAAGATTTAAATCAAGCAGTTATGGTAGAGATTAATACCGATGAGGTAATGGTTGGTGTTGAAACAGAGATTATTAGTTTATGCACCAACCTAATACAAAATGCAATATTCTACACCCCAAAAGGGACAAAAATCATTGTCAGGTGGTATGCGAACAGTAGTAACAAGTTATGTTTTAGTGTCCAAGATTTTGGCAAAGGAATTCCAAATAAGCATTTAGTGCATTTAACAGAAAGGTTTTATCGGGCTGATAAAGGTAGGTCTAAAGAGCAAGGGGGCACAGGTTTAGGATTAGCCATTGTTAGCCACATTGCCCAGAGACATAATGCAGTATTAACTATTGATAGCAAAGTAGGTAGTGGCTCGACATTTAAAGTTTGTTTCTTAGTCAACAACTGATGAAACTCTCGCCGAATATTTAATGGTAGACAAACCTGTCAAATACCTACAGACTGATTGAGCTTTTGATATAACTGTTTAGTTTGCTTTTTTAAATCAGTAAGTGTGCCATTGTTTTCAATAATGTCACAAGGTAATTCTGCAGAAATTTTTAACCTATTTTCGTGACTAGTTTGCATAGAAATCATCTTTTTTGCTTGTTTTTCGTCAATATTTGCACGATTTTTCAGTCTTTTTAATTGTTTTTCCTCATTGCAGGTCAAAATAATGACTCTATCAAATAGATAAGCTAAGTTTCTCTCTATAAGTAGTGGAATTTCTACAATATTTAAGGGTTTTTTTGAGTTTTTTTGCCATTCTTGCATTGTTTTCAATATTTTTGGATGCAAAATGACTTCAATGCAATTTTTATTACTTTCATTCTCTAATAAAATGGCTCGCAACACTTGTCGATTAAGCTCATCATCTTGATTAAGAATTTTTTCACCAAAGGCATCTACCAGTTCTCTAAGACCATCTGAGCCAGGCGTAGTCACTTGTTTAGAAATATCATCAAGCCGAACAACATCAGCGCCTAACTCAGCAAAAACCTGAGCCATCTGTGACTTTCCGCAAGCAATGCCACCCGTTAGTGCAATTTTAAGAATATCCATAAGTGTTAATTTTAACATCCAAACTGTAATTATCTATTGACTTCTATAGTAAAAGTCCCGATAATACTGCCCTACGGTTATGTAGCTCAGCTGGTTAGAGCACAGCATTCATAATGCTGGAGTCGGTGGTTCAAGTCCACCTATAACCACCATATTTAAACTTATGATAAAAAAGTATTCATTTTTTAAAATAAGGTTGTATAATTCTCGCATTATGCCGAAGTAGCACAGTTGGTAGTGCAACTGACTTGTAATCAGTAGGTCGCCAGTTCGAGCCCGGCCTTCGGCACCATATTTTAAAAAAGGTTATCGTTAAGATAGCCTTTTTTTTCGCCCAAAGACAAGGATTGCTACTGCTTTTTGTAACAGACCTTACCCCTTAAAAACAACCTTCAGTTGGGTGTCAAGGTTCAACCTTGACAAAAAGCCTAGTTTAGCTACCGAGTTTTATACTTACGGGAAATAGGGTATTCCTGAGTTTATTGATAGCGTGGGCGTTTTCGTAGGTGTTGATAATTGGATAGTTTTTGCGTATAATTATTCAGTTTTGTTCAAGGAAATATTAATATGTCATCACGCAGAAATTTAGCAAATGCAATTCGTGCTTTAAGCATGGATGCTGTTCAGAAAGCCAATTCAGGCCATCCAGGTGCGCCAATGGGGATGGCAGATATTGCCGAAGTGCTTTGGAATGATCATATGAAATACAACCCAAACAATGCTAAATGGGCAGACAGAGACAGATTTGTGTTGTCTAATGGACATGGCTCAATGTTGATTTATTCCTTATTGCATTTAACGGGTTTTGGGTTGACGATAGATGATATTAAAGGCTTCCGTCAGTTGCATTCAAAGACCGCAGGTCATCCTGAATATGGCTATGCAGATGGTATTGAAACCACAACGGGTCCGCTCGGACAGGGTGTTACGAACGCAGTGGGTATGGCGATCGCAGAACGCACATTGGCAGCACAATTTAACAAACCAGGGCATGAAATTGTCAATCACAATACTTTTGTTTTTATGGGCGATGGTTGTTTGATGGAGGGTTTGTCGCACGAGTCTTGTGCTATGGCAGGCACCTTGGGTTTGGGTAAATTGACGGCTTTTTGGGACGATAATGACATTTCCATTGATGGCCATATTGGTGATTGGATGGAGCAAGGTGTTCCGGGTCGCTTCAACTCTTATGGTTGGCATGTGGTGGCAGTTGATGGGCATGATGCAGATGCAATTAGTAAAGCTATCACTGAGGCGAAAGCAGTAACGGACAAGCCGAGCTTGATTTGCTGTAAGACTACGATTGGTTTTGGTTCGCCAAATCTTGCAGGCACACATGATTGTCATGGTGCGCCGCTGGGTGATGATGAAATCGCAGCAACGCGCAAGCAATTGGGTTGGGATCATGCTCCGTTTAAAATTCCTGCTGATGTTTATGCAGGCTGGAACCATAAAGCACAGGGTGCAGTAGATGAAAGTGCTTGGAATGATAAATTTGGTGCTTATAAAACAGAGTTTCCAGCCGAAGCGGCTGAGTTTGAACGCCGTATGGCAGGCGACCTTCCAGCGAATTTTGTAGTTGAAATGGATAAGTTTATTGCTAAAACTCAAGATGAAATGCCAACGATTGCATCGCGCCAAGCATCACAAAGAGCGATTGAGGCGATGGGGCCATTATTACCAGAAATGTTTGGTGGTTCTGCAGATTTAACAGGCTCTAATTTGACAAACTGGTCAGGCACTGTCAAAGTTAACAAAGAAAATGCAAATGGCAACTACCTTTCATGGGGTGTGCGTGAATTTGGTATGGCACATATGATGAATGGTATGGTTTTGCACGGTGGCTTCAAAGTTTACGGTGCAACTTTCTTTATGTTTATGGAATTTATGCGTAACGCACTGAGAATGTCAGCACTGATGAAAATCGGCACAATTTATGTTTATACACATGATTCTATTGGCTTAGGCGAAGATGGTCCAACCCACCAAGCGGTTGAGCAATTATCCACCATGCGGGTTATTCCGGGCTTCCAAACTTGGAGAGGTTGTGATGCGGTTGAATCAGCAGTATCTTGGAAAATGGCAATGCTTCGTGGCAATGCACCAACGGCATTAATATTCTCACGCCAAGCACTAACAGCAATGCAGAGAACTGCTGAGCAAGTTGCCAATATTGAAAAAGGCGGCTATGTGCTTAAAGATTGTGATGGTAATGCAGATGTTATTTTCATCTCAACAGGCTCTGAAGTAGGCTTGGCAGTTGAAGCTGCCGAGGCGATGGATGCGAATGTTCGTGTGGTTTCAATGCCGTGCTGTGAGGCGTTTGATGCACAAGACCAAGCCTATAGAGACGCTGTTTTAACGCCGGGTGTGAAACGCGTGGCAATTGAGGCGGGCGTGGCACAATCTTGGTATAAGTATGTTGGCTTAGACGGTGGCTTGGTTTGTATGAAGTCATTTGGTGAATCTGCACCTGCACCTGAGTTGTTTAAAGAGTTTGGTTTTACCGTTGATAATGTGATTGCGACTGCGAAAGCAGTTATCGGTTAAACAAAAAAAAGGTAAGTAAATTTAATTTAATAAAGGAGTAAGAGATGATAAAAGTAGGTATTAATGGTTTTGGTCGTATTGGTCGTATGGTTTTTCGTGCAATTAAAAAGGATTTTCCAGAATTAGAAGTAGTTGGTATTAACGACTTGTTAGACAATGATTATTTAGCATATATGTTAAAGTATGATACGGCACAAGGTCGTTTCGATGGTGTTGTTGAAGTTGAAGGTGATAATTTTATTATTGATGGTAAGAAAATTCGTCTTTCTGCTGAGCGTAATCCAGCTGATCTTAAATGGGGTGATATTGATGTAGATGTTGCCATTGATTGCACGGGTTTTTTCTTAACCGAAGAGTCTTGTCAAGCACACATTGATGCTGGTGCTAAAAAAGTGGTTCAATCGGCACCCGCTAAAGACAGCACACCAATGTTTGTATATGGCGTTAACCACGATTCTTATGAGGGTCAGTCTATTGTTTCAGCGGCTTCTTGCACCACTAACTGTTTGGCACCAATTGCTAAGATTATCAATGATAATTGGGGTCTTAAGCGTGGATTAATGACAACAGTTCATGCTTCAACAGCAACACAAAAAACCGTTGATGGCCCTTCAATGAAAGATTGGAGAGGTGGTCGTGCAGTATTTGAGAACATTATTCCTTCGTCAACAGGTGCTGCTAAGGCGGTTGGTATTGTATTGCCGGAATTAAATGGCAAACTAACAGGTATGGCTTTCCGCATCCCTTCAGTTGATGTTTCTGTGGTTGATTTAACTTGTGAATTAGACAAGAGCGTTTCTTATGAAGAAATTTGTGCAACCATTAAAACAGCGTCAGAGACCACAATGAAAGGCACATTACAATACACAGAAGATATGGTTGTATCTAGTGATTTCCGTGGTGTTAGTGCTTCTTCAATTTTTGATGCAAATGCGGGTATTGCACTTGATGATACTTTTGTGAAGTTGGTTTCTTGGTATGACAATGAGTATGGTTATACTTGTAATATGTTGCGTTTAGTTCGACATATTGCTTAATTTGCATGAGAATTTCTTTTCTTTTTAGCGTTGCGTTTAGTTTAACTCTGTATGGTTCATCTGTCTTTGCTACTGAGAATATAGCAAACAATCAAAAGCAGGGTGAGTCACTAAGAGAACAATTATATAAAATAATAAGCAAACACAAGGTTTTGAGTTATAAAGATTTGTGGAAGGCATTTAAGAAAACCGATGCATTGCCCAATCAGCCAAATGAAGTGTTTGATATTTATTCATATAAGAAGGGTAAGTTGCCGTATGTTTATAAGTTCTTTACTGATCAATGTGGACATTATAAAAAAGAAGGTGATTGTTATAATAGAGAGCATTCTTTTCCAAAAAGTTGGTGGGGCGGTAGTTTAGGTGAGCCAATGGCTAGGGATTTATTTCACATATACCCTGTAGATGGGTTTGTAAATAACATGCGAGCCAATCACCCTTATGCAGAAGTCGATCCTAAGAGTGCAAAGCTTTCTGAGAACGGGTCTATGCTGGGTAAGGCAAAAAATAAACTCTTAAAAGGTGTATTTTTTGAGCCAATTGATGAGTTTAAAGGAGATTTTGCTAGAGGGTATTTTTACTTGCTAACTGCTTATTATGACAAGATTCAAGATTGGTCATCGCCTATATTGGAAGGGAATAATTTTAAGCCATGGGCACAAAAGATATTGCTTAAGTGGCACCAGAAAGACCCAGTAAGTGATAAAGAAATAAAACGCAATAAACGGATTATGGCAATACAAGGGAACTACAACCCTTTTATTGTCAGTCCTAAATTAGTTGGAAAAATATGGAAGGATAATTAATGATTATAAATTTAGAAGAGTTAGAGTTAGGTGGTAAAAAAGTACTGATTCGTCAGGATTTAAATGTACCTATTAAAGAGGGTGTGGTAACAAGTGATAAACGCATTAAAGCGTCGCTACCAACCATTGAAATGGCAATAAAACAAGGTGCCAAGGTAATGTTAATGTCGCATCGTGGTCGCCCTACAGAGGGTGAGGCGAGTGATGAATTTACTTTGCAACCAGTGGCTGATCGCCTTAGTGAGTTATTGAATACTACTGTGCGTTTAGAGAAAGATTGGTTAGATGGTATTGAAATGCAAGATGGCGAGGTTGTGCTATGTGAAAATGTGCGTTTTAATGTGGGTGAAATGTCAAATGATGATGCCTTGTCTAAACGCATGGCAGCAATGTGTGACATTTTTGCAATGGATGCATTCGGCACCGCACATCGTGCACAGGCCTCAACCCATGGCGTGGCTAAGTATGCGCCAATTGCTTGTTCAGGTCCATTGTTGTCAGGTGAATTAGAGGCGCTTGGTAAAGCATTAGACAATCCAAAGCGTCCAATGGTGGCGATTGTTGGTGGCTCTAAAGTATCAACCAAATTAACAGTCTTAGAATCTTTGTCTAAAATTGTCGATCAATTGGTTGTTGGTGGTGGTATTGCTAATACTTTTATTGCAGCACAAGGTCATAATGTCGGCAAATCACTGTGTGAAGATGACTTAATTCCAACAGCAAAAAAACTGATGGAAGACTGTGAAATACCAGTGCCAACTGATGTGGTTTGCGGTAAGGAGTTTTCAGAGACTGCTGAAGCCGAAACCAAAGCATCGTCTGCTGTTGTTGATGACGATATGATTTTTGACATTGGACCTGATTCTGCCCAGCAATTGGCTGAGATTATGAAAAATGCAGGGACAATTGTTTGGAATGGCCCAGTAGGTGTGTTTGAATTTGACCAGTTTGCTGGTGGCACCAAAACATTAGGCATGGCAATTGCTGAATCTGATGCATTTTCAATTGCTGGTGGTGGCGACACTTTGGCAGCGGTTGACAAATACGGTATTGAAGACAAAATCAGTTATATTTCAACGGGTGGCGGTGCTTTCTTAGAATTCCTAGAAGGTAAAAAACTGCCAGCAGTAGAAATTTTAGAACAAAGAGCATCGGAGTAGCGCTTGCTAAGAAGAACCAAAATACTAGCAACACTTGGCCCAGCAACGGATAAGCCCGGTGTCTTAGAGAGCGTTTTAGCAGCAGGTGCAAATGTTGTGCGCATTAATTTTTCCCATGGCTCAGAAGAAGAGCATTTAGCCCGTGTTAAAGCGGTGCGTAATTGGGCACATGTTAATAATACTTATGTGGGAATTTTGATGGACTTACAAGGGCCAAAAATTCGCATTGCCAGTTTTAAAGACGGCGTAAAGATTAGATTAAATATTGGTGACAAATTTGCACTTGATGCAGATATGGATAACACTTCTGGTAACCAAGATGCTGTTGGCATTGCTTACAAAACATTGCCACAAGAGGTTAAAGAGGGCAATGTTTTGTTACTGGATGACGGCAAAATTGTGCTGGAAGTAACCAGTATTAATGGTAACAAAATCAATACAGTGGTTACGCAAGGTGGCATACTTTCGGATAAGAAAGGGCTTAATCTTCGTGGTGGCGGTTTGTCAGCTGATGCATTAACTGAAAAAGACAAAAAAGACATTGTAACCGCTGCTAAAGCAAAGGCAGATTATGTGGCTTTATCATTCCCAGTGAGTGGCGATGATGTGCGTCTTACGAAAAGGTTATTGAAGGAAGCAGGCTCTGATGCAGGTGTGATTTCAAAAATTGAGCGTGCTGAGTCTTTGGTAGATGAAGTCATTAATGATATTATCCAAGAGTCGGCAGGCATTATGGTGGCACGCGGTGATTTAGGCGTTGAAATTGGCGACCCACAGTTACCAGCACAACAAAAACGCTTAATTAAATTGGCCAGATCAAATGACCGTATTGTTATTACTGCAACTCAAATGCTAGAGTCAATGATTAACAGCCCAATTCCAACCCGTGCAGAAGTGTTTGATGTAGCGAATGCAGTATTAGACGGCACCGATGCAGTAATGTTATCTGCTGAAACAGCGGCAGGCGATTACCCAGAGAATGCAGTAAAAACGATGCACGATGTTTGCATAGAAACTGAGAAAAGCCCAATTGCAAAAGTTTCACACCATCGCCTACATGAGTGCTTTGATCATATTGATGAAACCATTGCCATGAGTTCTATGTATGCCGCTAATCATTTAGGCGTTAAAGTTGTGGTTGCACTGACTGAAAGTGGAAAAACACCCTTGTGGATGTCACGCATGAGTTCCAATATCTCAATTTATGCCATGAGCGACAGTGTTGCCACTTTGCGTAAAACAACACTTTATCGTGGCGTTTACCCTTGTGGTATTGATAAGATGAACGATATAGAATGGGAAAGAGTCAACGGAAAAGTAGTTAGTATATTGGAAAATAAGAATATTGTTGAGGAAGGTGATTTGATAATATTAACCAAAGGAATGCATGTAAATCAATCAGGTGGCACCAACCTAATGAAGATTTTACGCGTTGGTGATGATGATTTATAATAGTAGTATAAAAAATGTGTTATTGTTGGTAAGCAAACAAGTAACATCAAATATTTGATTTAAGAAAAATAAGGAGAAAGAAATATGTTAATTTCATTAAGAGAATTATTAGACCACGCAGCAGAAGAAAATTACGGTATGCCAGCGTTCAATGTTAACAATATGGAGCAAGTTCATGCCATTATGCAGGCAGCGGACAAAACCAATAGCCCTGTTATTATGCAGGGTTCTGCTGGTGCAAGAGGCTATGCAGGCGAACCATTTTTGCGTCATTTAATCATTGCAGCAACTGAGATGTATCCGCATATTCCAGTAGTAATGCATCAAGACCATGGTAGCGAGCCAGCAGTATGTTTGCGCTCTATTCAATCAGGCTTTTCATCAGTAATGATGGACGGCTCTTTGGAAGCAGATTGTAAGACACCAGCCTCATTTGAATACAATGTTGCAGTGACCAAAGAAGTGGTTAAGATGGCACATGCTGGTGGCGTTTCTGTTGAAGGCGAATTAGGCTGTTTAGGTTCATTAGAAACAGGTGAAATGGGTGAAGAAGACGGTCATGGTGCTGAAGGCAAATTAGACCTTGATTTGTTATTAACTTCAGTTGAAGAAGCGGCTGATTTTGTTAGAGCAACGAATGTTGACGCATTAGCAATTGCAATTGGCACTTCGCACGGTGCTTACAAATTTACCAAGGAGCCAGACGGCGAAATCTTGCGTATTGACCGCATTAAAGAAATCCACCAGCGTCTGCCAAACACACACTTAGTTATGCACGGCTCTTCTTCAGTGCCACAAGACTGGTTAGAAATTATCAACTCACACGGTGGCGATATGGGGCAAACTTATGGCGTGCCAGTAAGTGAAATTCAAGAAGGCATCAAAAACGGTGTGCGTAAAGTAAATATTGACACTGATTTGCGTATGGCTTCCACAGGTGCAGTTCGTAAACACTTGATTGAAAATACCTCAAACTTTGACCCACGCAAATTCCTAAAAGAAGCAACCAATGCGATGAGCGATATTTGTGCCGCTCGTTTTGAAGCCTTTGGTTCCGCAGGCAATGCTGATAAAATCAAAGTATCTTCATTAGACACAATGAGTCAAAGATATTTATCTGGTGAATTAGACGCACAAATCAAGTAAGTATTTAGCAATGAATAACTAAAAAGGCTTGATTTTATCAAGCCTTTTTTTGATTAAGAATATAATATGAAATTAAAGCATTATTCAGTAATTGTAATCGGTGGCGGGCATGCAGGCACTGAAGCAGCGCTTGCTTCTGCTCGTATGGGGGTCAAGACTTTGTTGATTTCTCATAATATTGAAACTTTAGGGCAAATGAGTTGTAATCCTGCGATTGGTGGGATTGGTAAAGGGCATTTGGTCAAAGAGATTGATGCAATGGGTGGGGCAATGGCTCGTGCAATTGATAAGGCTGGGATACAGTTCCGCACGCTGAATGCTTCTAAAGGGCCTGCGGTGCGTGCTACTAGGGCACAAGCGGATAGAGTGTTGTATAAGGCAGCTATTCGTTATGCTTTAGAAAATCAGGAAAATTTATCGTTATTTCAACAAGCGGTTGATGATTTAATCATTGAAAATAATGTGATTAAGGGCATTAAAACCCAAATGGGATTGAGTTTTTTTGCTGATAAAGTGGTGCTGACGACAGGCACTTTTTTAGGGGGTATTATCCACATTGGGCAAAGTAATTTTCAAGGTGGGCGAGCTGGCGATGCTCCTTCTAATCCCTTGTCTAAGACACTTCGTGCCTATGATTTGGGCGTGGGTCGATTAAAAACAGGCACACCACCAAGGCTTGACGGCCGCACTATTGATTTTAGCGTGCTACAAGAACAGCCGGGCGATACACCTTTGCCTACTTTTTCTTTTATGGGAAAGGCAAGCGATCATCCGCAACAAATCCCTTGTTATATCACTCATACCAATGAAAAAGCACATGATTTTATTCGTGATGGCTTAAAAGATTCGCCAATATACACAGGCAATATTGAAGGTATCGGCCCAAGGTATTGCCCATCGATTGAAGATAAAGTGGTGCGTTTTGCCCAGCGAGATTCACATCAAATTTTTGTTGAACCTGAAGGGCTAACAACCAATGAAGTTTATCCAAATGGGATTTCCACTTCCTTGCCATACGAGGTGCAATGCAATTTTATACAGTCAATTAAAGGCTTTGAAAATGCACAAATTGTGCGTCCCGGCTATGCCATTGAATATGATTTTTTTGACCCTAGGGGGCTAAAGCAAACGCTAGAAGTAAAGAAAATATCAGGGCTTTACTTTGCAGGGCAAATTAACGGCACAACAGGCTATGAAGAGGCGGCAGCACAAGGATTATTGGCAGGTATTAATGCCGCCTGTGCCGTGCAGGAAAAAGCCCCTTGGCATCCCAAACGCGATGAATCTTATATCGGGGTAATGGTGGATGATTTGATTACCAAAGGCACAAATGAGCCATATCGAATGTTTACCTCGCGTGCTGAATATCGTTTGTTATTAAGAGAAGATAACGCCGACGAACGCCTAACCCCTAAAGGCAGAGCATTAGGGCTGATAGGCGATGAACAATGGGCGGCATTTGAGATTAAATATGTAGCAGTTGCAGAAGAAAAACAACGCCTAAAAACTACTTGGATTCAAGCTAGCGATACACAGGCAAGTGCAATATTGGGAAAATTAAACCACGAATATTCTCTGTTAGAGCTGTTAAAACGACCAAAAGTAGATTATCAAATTTTAAGTCAAATCGAATCAGGCAAGCCTTTTTTGAGCGATACAACCTTGATTGCCGTGGTGGAAAATCAAATCAAATATGCTGGCTATATCAAGCGTCAATTGGAAGAAATTGAAAAATATCGTAAAAATGAAAACACCTCCCTGCCAGAAAAAATGGATTATAGCGTCATCAAAGCACTATCTGCCGAGGTAATACAAAAACTTAACGACCACCAGCCAGAAACCATTGGTCAAGCAAGCCGACTTCAAGGCATTACCCCCGCCTCTATTTCTATTCTATTGGTGTATTTAAAAACTTATAAAAGATGAAAGAACTCCTTATACAAGGCGCAAAAGAAATGAACATTGCACTCAGCGATGCACAAGCAACCTCACTAATTAGTTACCTTGAATTGATTATAAAATGGAATAAAACTTACAATCTAAGTGCAATTCGCACGATGGAAATAGGCGTTAAAAAACATTTGTTAGACAGTTTGTCCATTGTGCCATTTATTGATAAATCGCCCTTGCTTGATGTCGGTTCAGGTGCAGGCTTGCCGGGCATTGTAGTCAGTATTATGAAGCCAGAACTTGCCGTGAGTGTGCTGGACACAGTAGGTAAAAAATGTCGTTTTATGCAATTTGCAAAAACCCAGTTGGCACTTAAAAATTTATCTGTGGTGAATGAACGAGTTGAAACCTTCAAACCTCAGCAATGTTTTGGTCAAATCACCTCCAGAGCCTTTGCCGAAGTGGACAAAACATTAAAATTAACACAACATTTATTATGCGAGAATGGACATTATTTGCTAATGAAAGGTGCAAATGCCGAACAAGAAACACCACCCACCAGAGCAACAATACACCAACTGTCCGTGCCATGGGTTTCAGACCAACGATTTTTAATCAAAATAAGGAAAAAATAATGAAAAAAATACTCTATAAAATATTAGGTTTACTTGCTATTCTAGCCCTAATCATTGCTTTTTTTATCGATTCAATCGGCAAATATTATGCCCAAGATTACGCCCAAAACTTGTTTAAAACACCCGTTGAAATTAGCCAATTAAACACCCATTTGTTCGACAAAAGTCTTAACATTGACTTCATTGAAGTGCAAAATCCATCTAATTTCAAGCATAAAAATGCCCTTTCCTTAGATCATTTTTTACTAAAAATAGGCACTATAAGCCACAATCTAATTGTGATTGACGAGATTAAACTGGATGAATTGCATTTTGCCCTAGAACAAAATGCCAATCAAGTAAATTTAACCCAATTACTGCATAATTTAGAAAAACAAGACACCCTACCCACAAATATCAAAGCAACAAACCACAAAACCCAAAAATCCCAAGTAAAACGCATTGAGACCTT
>NZ_FXLV01000003.1 GCF_900180345.1 Bathymodiolus heckerae thiotrophic gill symbiont | reverse complement strand
CATGAAGCGACTCAATACAAGACCTCGAAAAACACGAGGTGGGAAACAACCAGTTGAGTTATTTTTAGGAAAGGCTGTTGATTTATTAACGGCTTAGGAGAAATTGCACTTAATGTGCGAATTCAAGTAATAATGATAGCACTAACTATATTTAAATAAAAGCCTAACAAAAAAAATCCAATAAAAGCAACTAAAATATCAATTCCTATTCTCCATATAAACCAATGCAGTCACTAAAAAACTTCAAAAAGACAAGATAAAGTGCAAAAAAAATGAGAGAAAATTATGAAAAAAGTAACCTACTCTCAATCATCTTATCAATTCAGGTGTTAATTGCTTTTCAGAAAATGCTCATAACGCTTATCTGTTAAAGTTTTTAGAAAAGCCACTAAAGCATTTACTTTTTTATCTGAAAGTTTTATGCCTTTTTCAAGGTCATTAAAATTTATCGTTTCAGGCACTTCTGCTGCTGCCCAAGGCAGATTAGTTTCAGGATTAGTAGTGCGGTTTTTATTAATGTATTTGTCATAAAACATAATCACAGTTGTTAGATCTTTAAACACGCCATTGTGCATATAAGGAGCGGTGATGGCGACATTTCTAAGACTCGGAGTCCTGAATTTTCCTTTTTGCTTTATGTCGTTTACTTTGGGGTTGTTGAGCAAGCCTTCATCTATCGTCTTTACGCCGTTTTTAGTGCGTAATGCGGTGTTAATTGGCACGCCGATATTGTGGTATTCATAATTGCTAAATGTTTCACCTGTGGCATTATCGAATTTTTTTAGTTGATGGCAAGTGGCACAATTGATGTTACTACTTGAGAAAAATAAAGAGCGTCCTAAATCTTCTAAATCTGTGAGCTCGTATTTGCCCGCCAAATAACGGTCATATTTTGAGTCAAATGGGGCAAAAATTTTGGTTTTTTCAAATTCGGCAATACTTTGTGCCATTGCTGTATACGCTTTGTCGGCATCGTTAAAAACATCATCGCCATAAATATCTTTAAATTGCGTGTTATAAGCAGGATGATTCTTAAAACGATTAATCAAAGTTTGTTTGTTTGGCAAATTCATTTCACCGGGGTTAAGTGGCGGACCACCTGCTTGTCCTTTTAGATCTTGTTCACGCCCGTCGAGAAATTGCCCGCCTATCCATTGTTGGTTTTTTTTATTAAAATGAAAGTCAGGGCTAAGCATAGCATATGCTGCACTTGGGGTGTTTCTATCACCTAAACTTTTACCATCATCGCCAAGAGAGGCAGCGCCACCAACACCATTATCACGATTATCAATAAAGCCTAAACTGGGATTGTGGCAAGTACTGCAAGACTGGGTGCGATTGTTAGACAAAATTGGATCAAAAAACAGCTGTTGACCGAGTGCTTGTTTTTGCGTATTGAGGTTGGATTCTGTGCCACAGGCACTTAACATTAGAATAAAAAATAAGGATAATAACTTCATTTTGATTTGAATAATAGAAAGAAAGGAGAAAAAATAAGCTGATGAAAACGACTAAAGTACTTCATTTCACTGTACTTAATGCCAAATTTTACCCTATTAACATCCCTAGATAGTACTAAGGAATTAAAAAACCAATCCCAGATTGCCAAAAATCCGCCAAAATTAACATTAATATGTTGCTTCGAATGATGAATTTGATGCTGCTTTGGAGAGATTAAAAAGTGCTCAATAATGGCACCAAAACTAATGCCGATATGAGAATGTCGAAGGTTAGAACCTACGAATGAAAAAACAAAAGCCAAAGCGTTTACCCCTAAAATATCAACGATACCAATCATTGCACCAAAGCCATAAATAAACACACCGCTCACTAGCCCGATAACAAACGAATAACGCAAACCAAACAACAAAGACTCGATGGGATGCACCCGATAAAAAGTCAGTGGTGTTAAAACTTTAGCGCTGTGATGCACCTTGTGAAACGCCCACAACCAAGGCACGGTATGTAAAAAACGGTGTAGCCAATAACGGCTCAAATCACTTAAAACAAACAAAATCAGGGTAAAAGATACCATTACTTGGCTGTAAGAAAATCCCTCTATCCGAACAAAACCATATTGCGTTAATAAAAAATCATTCACCCATAATGCCACTTCTTTTGCACCAATCAACACAGGCAAAATAACCAAAACTTTAAAAACAGAGATGAAGATAAAATATCCATAATCCAACAAAGCACTGGGATGCAGCCATAGTTTTTTTGAGAGATTAAGCCTGCGCTTTTTAGGATTAAACCATAAAAAAACTGCCGCAATAACCACCGAACTGAATAAAAACACCCAATAGATACGCCTATGCGGGTCGATTAAATACTCAAGTGGGTTAATCGCCATCAGCATCAAGTACTTTTGAAATAAAGCCCAGTTTGTTCATAAGCGATAAGTAATAAGAATTCATTAACCGATCAGTTGATTGATATAGGGATTTTCCTTTAGCATTAAGCAAATCTTGCTCTTGCATTTTTTCAACTTGTGCGATGGCTTGATTAAGATAGTCGGTGGTTTTATTAATTTCTTTGCTGGCACCAAATTTTCTAGCAACATCGCCAAAATCTTTATAGTTAGGAGCATCAATCGCCTGTTTATGCGCTTGCAGAATAGACAAAATTGCCACTGTGCTATTTTGACTTATAGCATATTCTGCGCGCTGAGCATCTGCATGGTCTTTGTATTTTTTGCTCAAACCAACCACATCGCCAATGCGCCATTCTTTTAAAGCATAAGCACTGCTCACCAAAGTATTTAACAAAATAGCACTGGCAAACTGCTCATCTTGCACGAATTTAGCCTGATGTGCTTGATAGGCGGACTTAATCTCTTGTAAATAACGCTCAATAGACTTTGCCATTATCAAAGCCATCGCACTTACTCTGGCATTAGACAAATCTTGCGTAAATAACAAATATTCAAGTGCGTTAATGGTTTTGTGCGAGTGTTTATAAAGTGCGTAAGACAAATCATCACTAGTGCTAATAATCAAATCTAATTGGGCTTTAATGTCTTCATTATTGCCATGAAAAATATCAATATATCGTGGTGTGTCTAAAAAATCCTCATTTAAATCACCCAACATATAAGTGGCTTCTACTTTTTTCCAATGCCTGACTAATTGAGCAAACAATGCTTGACTTTTTTTGCTTTGTCCTTGTTTGATACTGGCGTTTATTTGCTTAATACTAACAATCGAGCGCTCAACATTGTCAATGATGACTTGCTCAAAAAAGACTTTATCTACTGCATTGGCGCAGAAAGTGAACAGTAAAGCGGTTAGTATGATTACTTTTTTCATAATTACATATTCTCAATAAATCTTATGAATTGTACTCTGTCTTTTTTGCTTAAATTGACAAAACTTTCCTTAGCCGATTGCGCTTCGCCACCATGCCATAAAATCGCCTCTTCAACAGTGCTGGCACGCCCGTCATGCCAAAAATTAGGTGCTTTTTTGCTGCTCCAAAGCGGTGCAGTGCGAAAATCACCTTCGCCTAAATTATGTACCAATAAATCACTATAAGGATAAATAGTGCGTTTTTCTAAGACATAACTCGGTGTATGACAACGACTACAACCGATTTTAGCAAACAGTTTAATCGGCTTAACTGCACTCACCTTGTCCAAGCTTTTAACAAAATAAGCAATTGCCTTTAAGCGATGTTGTGGTAAATCCAACGAGTTACTTTTGGGGGCGTTGTTGCATTTTTCCTGCTTATTGGTGCAATTTTCCTGCGGATAAAGTGGGTTACTCAAACCCATATCATTATGGGCAGCGTTTGCTGCTTGCGCTAAAATAGATGGCTCGCTGGCACTTAAATTAAAACGCTTTACAGGCTTATTGGGAATACTTGCCAACAAGCCCAAGCCATGCAAAGAAGGGGAAATACGCACCGAGAGAGTGCTATCAACTTTACCATAACCTAGATTACTAAGCTTGACCACTGGCTTTTTTAATACCACTTTATCGCCATTTGCATAATGTGCTGTGTACATTTGATAATCAATTGCCACCTTTGCCTCCGCAGGCACATTGCCAGCAGATTGTGTGCTAATCTGCCCCCCGTAAATAGTATTAGGATTGTCTAATTTAACGACAAATTTATTACTCCTACCTCCTTTTGGATGACAATTTACACAAGCATTCTGATTAAACAAAGGGCCCAATCCGTCACGCGCTGTAGTGGATGCAGGAAAAGCCACCCAAGGTTTTTCAAAAAAACTTTTACCCAAAATAAACCTATCTTCATTAAACGCCTTGATTGAGACGGCAAAAACCCTTGGCATCAAAACAATGCCAAGGATTAATGCCAACAATAAGGCTCTATTAAAGTTGAGTCTCTTCACCATCCGTCACATCGCCAATACTCAAATTAACACCGTTTGCTTTAGCCACATTAATCATTTGGTCGCCAATCGCTCTTAACTCATTTTTAAGCTTTTTAATTTGCTTGGCCTGAGAATCATTAGGACGAATTTGGTAATCAAAATGACGAGAGGTTCGTGCCAAAGCATTCATTTGATTCACTTTAGCATCCGCAGATTTAATCAATGCCATTAACTTAGACTTATCTTTTAGTGCATCAATCGGTGCTACGCCGTAATCAACACCGTTGTAAGTGCCAAATAAAATGTTTTTAAAACCCTGATAATTTTGCGTAATATCACGGTGAGTGTTGTCAGAAAAACAACTGTGCTCGTCTTCTTCACTTGGTGTTAATACAGCAACAGCAATGCGCTCATTCGCTAATTCTGATTTAATAAACACGCCCATGCCTGCAAAGATTTGAGACAGCGCTGTTTTCTCATCGATATTTTTAGCGCTGTCTGCATTATTACCTAATAACGCCGCTTTGTAGTTGCTATCGTCTCCATCAGCCCATGCGGCAGTCATCGCTTCAAGATCTGAAACGATAAGTGCAGATGCTGCATTTAGATATTGCTTACGACGATTGGCGTTTTTAGCTGTTGTGTAATCAGCTACGGGTCTTTGGCCAGCAGTCAATGCACCATTGGTAACACCATCTTTCATAAAGTTGGCATAATCTTGGTCTTGACCCCAAAGCAAAAACTCAATCGCATGATAGCCCGTTGCCACATTCGCATCACCACCATTTTCATTCAACGCTGCAAGTGCATCAGGGGTAATATTACTCACATTTACTGTTACAGATTTATTGCCACTTGGGGTAAACGAGCCTTTTGCATCAATGATATTGCCAGAAGTTCTCTTACCTTTAGTATCAGTCGTGTAGTCAATCATATTTTCATCCAACGGCCATGCATTAAGCTGCCCTTCTGGTGCGCCATAAGCCGTATGCCAGCCTTCTTCTGCATCAATCGGACCATTTGACAATCTAAATACCTCTATTTGTCCATAAGATTCACGCGCATTTAGCCAAGTCGCTTTTGCGTTGGCCATGGTTGCGGCTGTGGGATTGTTGGTAAAGCCTTTTAATGCTACTTGTAAAGTTTTAGCATCGTTTAATGCATCCGTATAATTAGCGGTAGCAATATCTGCATAAGTAGTTAATACTCCATTCTTAGCGCCCAAAAATGCTTGAGCAGTAGATGCCACCATTACTATTGTAAGCACTGATGAAACTATAATTCTTTTTTGTGTTCTCATGTTATTTCTCCTAATATTAATCAATTAAAATTCGTAAGCTAAATTAGCGGTCATTACAGTATCTTTGCCTGCCGCTTTTGGGTTGAAGTTTTCTATTGTTAAACCCAAGCCTTCGGTAAACTCATAACCAACGGCAAACAAAGTTGCATCAGCATTAGTAGCGTCGTCAGTGCTGTCTTTTCTCAACGCAACTGTAAAATCACTCATTGTATACTGCGCTTCTACTGAAGTTACATGTGCCTTATTCGCACTAGGGGTCTTAACTGCAACCTTTTCGGCAATCAAAGTAACATTATTTATTGAAAATTGCCCATGAATAGCCGTGCCCTTATTATTCACAATATCTGACTGTTTTTGAGCATCTCCGCCAGCATCACGAATGGTGTCAACGCCAACAGCAAAGTGCTCGCCTTCATAGCCAATAGAGAAACCACGATTCTTACTACTACCGCTCCATGCTGAAAGTGTTATCCCGCCAACTTCCGTTGAAAGTATTAAACTTTTCGTACCAGTATCACCCATACCTTCTGTGGCATTAGAAATCATCATACTTTCATATGCGCCAAACGGTGCGCTTTGCTTACCTATAGAAAAGTCAACACTGTTGATGCTGCCACCAATGGTAATTTCATCAATAACAGGGTTTTTCAGCTCATTGTCCGCATCATCATCAACTTCCGCTAAAAATACAATGTTTGCATTAAACCCATCGGCAATACTGGTCGCAATGCCTATTTCCACTCCATCGACATAAATCTCTTTATCAGTTTGATTGCCTTTGGCGTAATTCACACTAATTGCACCACTAATTTCAACCTTAGTCGCACTATTTTCAAGTTCAGTAATACGATCTTTTAAGGCGTCCATTTCAGTGCCTGCAAATACAGTTGTTGTGCCTACAATTAGCGTACCTAATGTTACAATTTTATTCCTTTTCATATTATTCCTTTACTATTTAAAAAATGCCGCAAAATACGACCACTTTACTTTTGATACTTCCTACACCTTCCTAAAATTCACGGCGTCATTCTGTTAAGAATAAACAAGTAATTTTTTAGTTATACAAATGATACCAGTTATCATTTGCATTAATAATAAACATTATCATAATATACTAATATTGTGATATATCACATAACTCAACTTTACAAATACCGCCTAAAAACCTTTATTACACTTATTGAGACCTTTGCATAAATATGAATAATCATCAAAAATCCACTTTTCACCCGCTTGGCGATTTTTTAAACCCAGCCTTAGCCCTGCTAGGACAAGGTTTAATAAAATCACCAATCTGGCAAAAATTGAATTTTGCTAATCATCCCTATTTATGCAAAGGTCTCTTATTAAATCAATAATTAAAATACAAATATAATAATTGTATTTCATCTAAATCTAGTTCCCTTTCGACTAACAAAGAGTCATCAAACCCCCAAAGATATTTTGCAATACAGTTAATTGTATCAATTTCACACGAACGCATACCGCTTTTTAGATTGATTTTATTTATTACCATTTCTTAACCGTCCAATTTCGTTGGCAACTTCACTCAGCAAAACCTCTTTAATAATTCGACTGGGAACACTGAACCCCCTCATTGAATCAAAATCAAGCGTATTGTGCCTGCGCAGATAACGCACTTTATAGTTATGCCAAAAATCTAACATCATTACTTAGCATGACAGCCACGACATTTATTGCAGCCAGTGCTTGGCTTTTTGTTCTTAGCTGGTGGTTTAATATGCGCTTGATTAACGCTAGGTGTAGTTTGTATATCGATGAGTTTATTTTTCATTATTCCGCCTTTTTTATTTATAGAGACCTTTGCATATTTATGCAAAGGTCTCAAATTGTAAAAGATATATAGATTGCCAGCCTAAATTAGTTTTTTTATGAGAGAGTTTTCCTTTAAACCGGCAATTTATATCCCTTTTTTCATGGAATCCAGCGTAGTGAGCGACAAGCTCTTTACTGGACAAAGAAAATAACAACTATACCGTTGATGAGTTCAAAAAAAATAAGGAGGTTTTTTAAAAATCTGGCATTGGCGTTGTTATTTATAATACTCAATTAGCCAATTTTGAGAAAAAATCCAAATAATCTTTTAATTCTTTTCGACTAATTAGTAAGTAACCTTTCTTTATTTTCATTTTCATTTCTCCTGTTAAATGTTTTATTAACTCAATAAGACTTTTTTGTTCCTAAGTTCTTGTATGCAAATGATACTGATTATCATTTGTATTGTCAACAACAATAACCATTGTTTATGTTTCTTGTGAAATATCACAAAATTTGGACAAAAAATAGCACAAAAATATCGCGCTATCATCAGGTTTATAAAGACTTTTCGCTACATTTGAGATTGACACCAGATTTATCTTTATATATAATGATAATCATTATCATTTATATTTATAACTATGTGTATTTGCAACGCTGTTACCGATAAAGGCATTCAACATCATCAGAAGGTTATCATTTTACTAACCATCCAGCGCGTAGCCCTCCTTGCAGATAATTACGCAAAGACTTTTATTAAATGAGATGCATTAGTAGGCAAGAAATAATCCAATCATTGAATGACAATCATTACAGCGTAACAACAGTCAACGCTTACCAATCTTGGATTGTTCGTTTTTTAAAATATCACAATAAAGCATTATCACTATTTACCACGCAAGATATTCAAGATTTTTTAACCGATTTAATTGTTAAACAAGTCAAAACATCAGCTTACAATCAGGCGTTAAATGCGATTATTTTTTTATACAATAAAATACTCAATGTACCTATAAATAACAATTTAAACTCAGCACTAAGGCTGAAACACAACAATCATTTACCCCAAACACTGTCCAAAAAACAGATTAGTGCTATTGCTTATCACTTAAAAGACTCTTATCAACTGATTGTCTACCTTTTATACGGTTGTGGTTTGCGCTCTAACGAAGTGTTGAACTTGAAATTAGGCGATATTGATTTAACCAACAATCGATTGAGTGTATCCAATCACAAGTACGCTAGAGTATTGTCAATACCTTTGAAAATCACCGACGAAATTCGCAATCAAATGTCATTTGTTAGCGAACAATATAACAAAGATTCTAAGAGTAAATTTTTCCAAAAAAATAATACTGATGCGCTTTATTTGTTCCCGATGAAACAGTTGTGTAATAGTGCAGAAGGTCAATTAACCAGATTTCCTATTATCAGTAATACCCTAAATTACAACATCATCGCCGCTGCCAAAAAAATCAATATTGATTTTAAAGTCACAGCACAAACCTTTAGATATTCTTATGCGCTACATTTATTGCAAAATCAAGTTGACATAAAAACACTACAAAAACTACTCGGTCACAAATACGCCAGATCCACGATTATTTACAGTCATATAGCGCAACAAGTTAGCCAAAAACAAATCTTTATCGCCACTTGATTAATAACACGCTTGTTTGTGAATAAATAACATAAAATAAGAAAGTCATTATTAATAATTTTTAGCGCTTTGAATTCACACAATAAAACAAAAGCCAGTCAAAAAGTTACCTTCATTGGTGCGATTGTTGATTTATTGCTCGCCATCCTTAAAGTGATTGCAGGTGTATTGGGCAACTCCGGTGCGCTGATTGCCGACGGCATTCACTCATTCTCAGATTTGCTTTCCGATGGCATAGTGCTGTATGCCGTCAAACACGCTGCCGAAGAGGCCGATGAGGAGCATCCTTACGGGCATAAACGCTTTGAAACCGTTGCCACGCTGGGATTAGCGATTATTCTGGCGATTGTTGGTGTTGGGGTTATTTTTGATGCTTTTGAACGCTTAAATAACCCAAGTGTGATCACACACAGTACGCTACTTTTAAGTGTTGCTGTGTTGTCTATTTTCTCTAAAGAGGTTTTGTATTGGTACACACTCAAAGTTGCCAAAACTTATAAATCGGATATGCTTAAAGCCAACGCTTGGCATCATCGTTCAGATGCGTTGTCCTCTGTTGTCGTGTTTGTGGGGGTCTTGGGTAGTATTAATGGCTATCCATACTTAGATGGGGTTGCCGCCATTGTGGTTGGCTTAATGGTTGTTTATATTGCTTGGGAATTAGGGGTGAATGCGACCAAAGAGTTGGTTGATACTTCCATTAACGCAGAACAAGTTGAACAGCTCAAACAAGCAATTGGGATGATTAGCGGGGTTAATAATGTGCATTCACTACGCACTCGTAAAATCGGCAGTGCTATTTCAGCCGATGTGCATGTGCAAGTTGACCCGTTTCTGAGTGTCAGCGAGGGACATATTATTAGCGTCAGTGTCGAACGAGCAGCAAAAGAATGCTTAGAAGAGTTGTCTGATGTTACTGTGCATATTGACCCTGAAGATGACGAAACAGTGGCACCTTGCGAGCACTTGCCTGAGCGTGCTGAGGCTCTAGGCATTCTAAACAAAACTTTGTTTAATAATCAATGTGATGGAGAAATTGAACGCATTCAATTACACTATTTAGACGGAAAAATTCATGTAGACTTTTACCTGCCACTCAGTTGTTTGTCTGCGGATATAAGCCATAATGACATTTTAAACAAACTCACTAAAGTTATAAAAGTATTACCCGCCTTTGGCAATATTAAGGTCTATTTTAGTTAAAGACAATGATAAGCATGGCAGATAGCGCCCGCCAGCGCATCTGTTGCATCTTCTTGCGGTGCTTTATTAAGTTTTAAGGATTCGCACACCATATAACTTACTTGATCTTTTGCAGCGTGCCCCTTGCCAACAATCACTTTTTTAATCTGATTGGGGCTGTATTCCACCATGACAATTCCACGAGAGCCAACTGCCGCAATAATCGCACCTCGTGCATGCCCTAGTTTAATAGCAGCGTCTGGATTGGGACGATCAGGTCGCATAAATGCACGCTCAATAACCACAACATCGGGCTGATATTGCTCAACGATTTGACTAATGCCTTCAAAAATTGTGGTAATTCGCTCAGTCAATTCACCTTTGGTGCGAATGCAACCACTGGCAAGATAAGTAAATTTGAGTTTTTCGGCCTCAATCAAACCAAAGCCTGTTACTCTTGAACCGGGGTCAATTCCTAAAATTTTCATAAACTCAAAGAATATCTTTTGGCCGTTGCCTTGAAGTGTGCAACACACGCAAAATTTCAATTTGATTATCACGAACTCGATAAGGCAGGATAAATGGAGTTTTATGCGCAATCAACTCTCTTGTATTTGGCACTCTTCCCAATCTTCCACTGCTTGGTTGTTGGCTCAATAAAAAAACACTTTTTTTAATGCTTTCTACCATTTGTTGAACAGCCTTCGAATTGTCTTGAGCAATACAATCTTTTACCAATTTTAAATCCAGCATAACATAGGCAAACCAAACAACTTTCACAAGGGAATTTTATGTTCAAGACTTGTTCCCCAAGCTTCCATCCATGCCATAGCAGTGTCATTGTCAACAAATTGATTTAGGCTGGACTTGTCAGCCGCAACAACAGCCTGCACCTGCCATTCATTGCTTTCTAAAAAATATTTAAGTGCCTGTGTTGCCAAATATGCCTTTGAACGCTCAGTAGCTTCTGCTAAATTGACAAGGCGATTATTGGTTTCGTCATCAAGGCGAAGTGTCATGGTTGTAGTCATTATCGTTCTATTGTGTTCATATGCTTTCATTATAATGCGACTTTAGTCTTGGGTCAATATCCCATAATAACAAACGATGAATTGGATATTATTGCTTAGCGCAAACAAAAGTCTAAGATATAATATAACTTTTTATTTATCAGAGAAAATCATGGCAGTATTAGAACTCAACAAAGATAATTTTGACAACACAATTCAAAAAAATGACATTGTTATCTTGGATTTTTGGGCGCCGTGGTGCGGTCCTTGTAAGCAGTTTGCACCTACTTACGACGAAGTTTCTGAAAAGTTTGATAAGGTCATTTTTGCAAAAATTAACACGGAAGACGAGCAGGAATTAGCAGGTAATTTTCAAATTCGCTCAATCCCAACCTTGATGATTTTCAGAGAGCAGATTGCTATTTTCTCTCAACCTGGAGCAATGTCAGGTGCTGATTTAGAGGCAGTTATCAAAAAAGCACAAACATTAGACATGAACAAAGTGCGTGAAGAAGTTGCCAAAAAAAAAGCAGGTGACTAAATCAAATCCTGATAAAGTTTTTCATTAAACCCGATTTTAATACCATTCTCTGTTACTAAAACAGGGCGTTTGATAAGCGTTGGATTTTTTAATATCAACGCTAACGAGATGTTTTGTTTTTCGTCATCACTCAGATTTCGATAAGTCGTTGAGCGCTTATTAATTAATTTATCCCAGCCCACACCATCAGCGAAGCTTTGCAAAGTTTGCTCGCTAATTGGGGTTTGACGAAAATCAATAAATTCAAAATCAACACCCCGTGCTGTTAAAAATTTCTGTGCCTTTTTAATGCTGTCACAGTTTTTAATACCATACATTTTTATCATAAGAATCCTATCGATTAAAGGGAGAGTGGTTGGTTTTAGAGCGTAACCAATTAAGTGTTTTAAAAGTTGGGTCGTGATTAATAAATTTAATTTCTAGCTTACGCTTACCTGGAAACTCCATTAAAAATAAACCCAACAAAATTGAAATAATGCCTTGACCTGGGGTAACCAACATAATAATACCCGCCAATAATAGCACCAGTCCAATACCTGTTTTAATAATGGCAATCAGTAAACTACCAAAACCTTTAATTTCAGCCTTGTGTTGATTACTTTGCATAAAATAATCAACAGGAATTTTGCTTAACAACCAAGGCATTAACACCAGGCTGATAACAAAAATAACAGCCGAAACAATACCCACTGTTACTAGCAACTCCTCGTATTCAACAAGTAAACTGTTAATAAAATCTAACATTTGGCTTAACACTCCAGTAAAAAAGTAACGGGACCATCGTTAGTCAATGACACCTGCATATCAGCGCCAAAAATACCGCTGGCAATTGGCGAATGCACTTGCTTGATTTGAGTTAAAAAATAATCGTATAAATCTTTGGCAGGTGCGGGCGATTTGGCGCTTGAAAAACCAGCACGAGTGCCTGATTTAGTATCAGCTGCCAGTGTAAATTGAGACACCAAAAGCATCCCGCCATTAATATCAGTAAGTGATAAATTCATTTTTTCTTGACTGTCGTAAAACACCCGGTAAGCCAATAATTTTTTAATCATTTTATCAACTTGAGGTTTTTCGTCTGCCTTTTCAATGCCTAAAAAAACCAAAATCCCTTGATTAATTTCACTTGTTATTTTTCCCTCAATTTCAACTTTAGCATTGGAAACACGCTGGATTAAGGCTTTCACGAACTTAGATACGACACATCAGCTACTGATAAAAATAATGAACGCACCCAGTTAATAAGATTCAAGCGCGCTTGCTTTAAGTGGCTATCATCTGTATTAACCATAACTTCGTTAAAAAAAGTATCAATCGTATCTTTGAGTGCAATCAACTCGTGCATATTGCCAGTGTAATCCGTTGATGAAGTTAGGCGTTTTGCTATCGCATCGGTAGCTTTATATAGTGCCTTTTCGGCATCTTCAAGTAATATTGAGCTATCAACTTCAACAGAAAGATTGCTCTGGTCTTTTAAAATATTGGCAATGCGTTTATTTGCCTCAATCAAACTCTCTGACGCCTTGTCTTGAGTAAAGTTGTTAAGCGCCTCAACACGAAGATGGAAATCATAAGGCGACTCAGGACGCACTGCTAATACCGCCTCAAAGGCTTTGCCACTAACTTTTTTCTCCTTATAATAAGCACGCAAACGATCCATCATAAATTTATAAATATCATCTGCACTGTCGATATTAACCTCAGAACTGTGTAATTCAAGCGAGTGCTTAATTAGGGTTTTTAAATCAAGTTTAAGTTCGCCCTCCACCATCATTCTTAATAACCCCAGCGCCATTCTTCTTAGAGCGTAAGGGTCTTTTGAGCCTGTTGGACCTTGTCCAATGCCATAAATACCAGTAATTGTGTCTAATTTATCAGCAATAGCAACACACAAGCCCTCTTTTGTAGAAGGCAATGTGTCACCTGCAAATCTGGGGTGATAATGCTCGCTAATTGCAGTGGAAACTGCCAAATCTTCGCCATCATTTTTGGCGTAATAACCACCCATTACCCCTTGTAAATCAGCAAACTCGCCTACCATATCGGTGATTAAATCTGTTTTTGCCAGCAGCCCTGCACGAGCACTATGCGTTTTATTTGCGCCAATAACACCTGCAATATAAGTGGCAAGTAATTCAATGCGTTTGGCTTTGTTGCCCATTGAACCGAGTGATTTCATAAATAAAACGCTGTCTAATTTTGCAAGTCTGGATACTAAAGAAGTGGCTTTATCTTGCTCCCAAAAAAACTCAGAATCGGTTAATCGAGGGCGAATCACTCGCTCGTTACCATCAATAATCACGGATAAATCACTGGATTTAATATTCGCAACCGAGATAAAAGCAGGTAATAATTTAGCATTATCGTCCACCATATGAAAATATTTTTGGTGTGATTTCATTGCTGAAATCAATGCTTCTTCTGGTACTTGTAAAAATCTTTTATCGAACACGCCAGAGAACGCACAAGGATATTCAACCAAGGCGCACACTTCGTCTAATAAAGATTCGTCAATAACGGCAGTTGCGCCTTTCTTACTGGCTTCTTGCATAACTTGCTGGCGAATGATTTGTTTGCGCACTTCAAAATCCACTTCAATTTGCGCCTTATCAAGTAAAGTTTTTTGGTAATCCTTGGCATGATTAATGCTGAATTCTTGTGCACCTGTAAAACGCAATCCTCGGGTAGTATTACCACTAGCAAGCCCCATAATGTTCGCCTCTACGACATCACTACCAAGCATCATAATTAGCCAATGCACGGGACGCACAAAGTTAAAATCCAAATCGCTCCAACGCATTGCTCGGGTAATTGGTATTTTTTTAATTGCAGTATCAACCACTTCTGCCAATAAATCTTGCGTTTTTAAGCCTTTTTTATCTTGACTAAAAAAGAAATAATCTATTTTGCCAAGCGCTTTTTTCTCCAAGGCGCTTGCCTCCACACCGCAAGATTTTGCAAACCCTGCCACCGCCTGCTCAGGCGCATTCACTGCTGGACCTTTGCGTTCAATAACTTGGTCATCTTGCTGGCATTGTAAATCATACACCAAAACTGCCAAACGCCTTGGGGTGGCAAAAGCCTCCACCTCACTAAAAGATAAATTTAACTCAGAAAATTGCTTAGTCAAATTACTACTTAGGTCATTTGAGAGTTGTTTTAATAACTTAGGTGGCAACTCTTCTGTGCCTAACTCTAATAAAAAATCTTGTGTATTCATATTATTTAATGATTTGAAACCTTAATTTTCCCTCTTTTAAGTCAATCATGACCGAATGCAATTGTAGTTTGGCTGGCACAACATCAAACCGCTTATAAATACCAGCAATAGAAACCAACTGCGCATCAAAAGAATGGACAAAAATCGTGGCCTTTTCATCGCCATCAATGCCTGCAAACACCTTGCCCTGCATCTCTCTATAAGAAGAAACAGAGCCATGTGCAATAACCTCTCCATCAACCTTAACTACACCTAACAACACCAAATCACTGTCTTTGGCAAATACCTGCTGTGCCGATGCAACCTCGCCCACAACAATTTTAGGTAGGCGGTATTCTCTCTCAGGCGTAGGGTCTTTTTTCTTGCTTGGTTTGGTTGTTTCTGGGTTCTTTAAGGCACTGATTGATTTATCAAATACTGCCAAACCTGAAAATCTGGCAAAATCAATCAATTCCTGTACCTGTGAACGAATACCAATCACTACCATATTGTTTTGGGTTAATATCTCTATCAATACTGCCAACTCGTTGGCTTGAAAATGCTTGTTTTCAATCTCTAAAATAACTGGTGCGTGCTGGAACTTCCCCTTATTACTGGTTGATAAATCAGCAATCTCATCAAACAATTCATCCGTATTTTTACTCAATACTTTAAGCGTATAAAACGCCTCATTTTGAACTTCCACCTCAATTAAATCGGTTTTTTTCATCATCTACTACTTCCAACCTTGCGTGCAATCCAAGAAATGCCAAACACGCTTCATTCCTGTATTTCCACTTAACATCAACTCTAGCGGCGCTTTATGATTAAATTTTTTAACTGCTCGTTTCAGCCAAATAGCGGCATATTCACGATTGGTTGGATAAGTTGTGCCTAAAGATTCATGAATACCTAAAACCATCTTGGCCCGCTCAATTGAAACCTCATCAAAATCAAAAGACTTGTCGCCCCTTCTGTATAAATACAAGTGCCTAGGCTTTAACGACAATCCCAATAAGGCGATTTGGTCTTGGTCTGTCAATTTCCAGCCCTCCATTACTTGCGTTAAACGAAAGGTTAGTTGGTTTTTTTGTTCTTCAGTCATTTTTTTCAAACACGCTTTTAATTTACCTTAAAATGGAATATTATTTCATGATCAAATACACTTTTATCTGGTGCACTTGGCAACGGAGAAGCCTTTCTTACTGCCCTTATAATGGCATTTTTAAAATATTTTTCTTTACTTTTATTATCAACATTGCAAGATTTTAACTTAACATCTTTAACATTACCGTTATTGTCTTGTGAGATGTTCACCACACAGCCCCATTCATCTTTTGCACCTGAATAACGCCAATTCTCACGCACTCTGGCAGCAATTTGGTTAGTATATTTTACCTTAAGTTCGTTGAGAATATTTTCCTGAGCGTCTTTTCTCTTTTTATCCACCGCTAACTGTTGTTGCTGGGTTGATGCTCGTTTTTTCTGCTCTGCTTTAAATTTTTTGCTTTCAGTTAGGCGTTTTTTTTCAATCTCTTGCCTTTTCTTTTCCTCAATTTTGGCTTTTTCCTCAGCTGTTTTCCTTTTCTTTTCCGCAATTTTGGTTTTTTCCTCAGCTGTTTTTCTTTTCTTCTCGGCTAAATCTCTGGCTTGCCTTTCTTTTTTAGCCTTGGCTTTGAGTTTGTTAATCTTTCTTTGCTTTTGGTAACGCTTATCCTCTAACTCTCTTAAGCGTCTTTCTTCTCGTTTAAGTTTTTTTTGTTTCTTTTTTTGACCGTCAATCAAGCGTTGCTGCTCTTTCTTAATCTCGTTCAAATCAATTGTTACCGTTTTAGGAATAAACTTAGGCACGGCTTTTGTCGTTGGCTTTTTTTGAACCTCTTCCCAGTGTTGCACATTAGAAAAAAACAACCCAAAAAATACAATAATATGTAGCACTACTGCAACAGAAAAAGCCACAGGATGGCGTTTCGCAATGGCAGGCAGTTTAATTCTTTTGATAAAATCTATATTCATTCTGCCGACTCGGTAACAATGCCAACCTTCTCAACACCGTTTTTTTGTAAAAAAACCATCAGTGCAATTACCGCACCATAAGCAACTTCTCTATCACCTCTAACAAAAACCTTCATCTTTGGAAAAATTTGCAATCTGGCTTGTACTCGTGCGGCAATTTTTCCTGCTGACAAACGCTCAAGTGAACCACCTTCATCCACCAAAGAATTGATAAAATATTCACCATTTTTATTGATGGTGATAATACTGGGCTGTTGTTCAGTAAAGTCAACTGCTTTTGCATTACCACTGGGTAAATCCACCTCAATACCCTGCTCAATAATCGGCGTGGTCATCATAAAAATCACCAACAACACCAACATCACATCAATATACGGCACGATATTAATGTTTGCTTCTATCTTTGCTCTTGCGTATTTTGGCAGGGTAATCATTGCTGTTTAGCGTTGTCTTTGGAAAATAACAAACATCTTTTCAATAAAGGCACTGTATTGATTGCCAATTTCCCCCACTTGAGACATTAGACGATTATAAGCAATAGTTGCTGGAATAGCAGCAAACAAACCAAAAGCAGTGGCAATAAGCGCCTCCGCAATACCGGGTGCAACCACTGCGATACTGGCTTGTTTGATAGATGCCAAGCCAATAAAAGAGTGCATAATACCCCACACCGTGCCGAATAAACCAATATATGGGCTGGAAGAAGCAATCATTGCCAAAATACTCAAATTACTGTCTAAACGCTCAACTTCATCATTCACCGTCGTATTCATTAGACGATAAGCACGCTCGGCGTTTGCCTGATTATTGCCCGTATTTGAGTGGGTAAACTCTTCACAACCCGTGGCAAAAATACTTGCCATTGCACCCTTGGCTGGCAGCTGAGACTTTAGTTCGTCTAATGTCTTAGTGGCTGAAAAAATCTGAGAAAATCTTTTAATATCACTCTTAGAATCCAACAAAATTTTCTTTTTAGATAAAATAAGGGTCCAAGAATAAATACTCATTATCACCAAAATTAACATTACCAATTGCACCACCAAACCAGCCTGTGTGATTAAACCTAAAATACTAATACTATTGTCCATTACTTTTCTCCAAAATTATTTATTGAATAAATCTATCGCTGAATCAGGGCTTTTTAAGCCTAAATGTGCATAGGCCAAATTAGTCGCACTACGGCCTCGTGGTGTGCGCATAATGAACCCTTGCTGTATCAAATACGGCTCAACCATGTCTTCCAAAGTGCCTCGTTCTTCACCAATTGCTGTTGAAAGTGTATCCAAGCCCACCGGCCCACCACCAAATTTTTGTGTCATCACTGACAAATATTCCCTGTCTAATTGCTCCAATCCTAACTCATCCACTTTTAATTCAGTCAACGCCTGTTGTGCAATTTCTTGATGGACAATGCCGTCGGTTTTAACATCGGCAAAATCACGCACTCGGCGCAATAGACGATTGGCGATTCTAGGTGTACCTCGTGAGCGTTTAGCAATCTCCAATGCGCCTTTACCTTCTATTTGAACGCCTAAAATACCCGCAGAACGCTTAACAATTTTTTGTAAATCTACCACTTCATAAAACTGCAATCGCTGCACAATACCAAACCTGTCTCTTAACGGCGAAGTCAGCATACCTGCACGCGTGGTCGCACCAATCAGGGTAAATGGTGGCAACGACAATTGCACAGAATGCGCAGCAACACCTTCACCCACCATAATATCGAGTTTAAAATCCTCTAACGCAGGATACAAGATTTCTTCCACCACAGGATTTAGGCGATGAATTTCATCAATAAACAAAACATCGTACGGTTCAAGCTTGGTAAGTATTGCCGCTAAATCGCCTGAGCGTTCTAACACAGGACCGGAGCTTTGTTTAAACCCTGCGCCCATTTGATTGGCAATCACATTTGCCAATGTGGTTTTACCCAATCCTGGCGGGCCATAAATCAAACAATGATCCAGTGCATCGCCTCGTTTTTTGGCAGCTTTAATAAACAATGACATTTGAGATTTAACATCTTTTTGCCCGATATACTCAGACAGAGAATCAGGGCGAACTGATGTCATAACGATATCTTCGTTGTCTTGACTTTGTCCGCTAACCAAGGAATCTTCTTCTATCATATTTGCTTATTTTAGATTAATTTCTTGTAAAAGTAATTTGATTTTGATTGTTTGGTGTGTGCGCTGAAGGCGAATGGTTTTCGGATAAATAATCCCGTTAATGATATGATATTTATCAACTTCAACTTGCCAATCCTGCATAATTACCTCTGCATGTTTAAAGATAATATTTTCCAATTTACTTATGGGAAAATACCAGCCCAATTCACTTATCATCCATTCTTGTAAAGACAATTTTGTTAATTCATCATCCACCAACAAACCTTGCTCAGTTTGTCTTACTTGCATTTGTCCAAACCCAGACGATTCTGTTAGTGTTAATTGATAATGCCCATTTTGGCGATTGAGCACAAAACCTGCTATTTTGGTTCCCTCATTATTTGTCGCACTAATGCGCCCTTCTATCTTCCATGCCTTTGGCACGCTACTCGAATAAAGAACTTGTTTGGGTCGTTCAGGCATTGTCGAACAAGCAGATAAAAACGAGATGAGTAGCAATAATATAAGTATTTTCATAGTCGCCTATTGTAATGGCAAACAAGTCCCTTAGGGTATAATCAAGCGTTTAATTTTTTACCATTTTTAAATGCCCTGTATTGCAATTTTAAGTGTTAATCATCAACTTGCGCCCATTGCCGTGCGTGAAAAAGTTGCGTTTACACCGAATAAATTGTCAAATGAATTGAAACAATTCAACAAGACCAAAGGGGTTAAAGCCTGCGCCATTCTTTCCACTTGTAATCGCTCTGAGGTATACGCCATTGTCGAGAGTCGCAATGCTCAACGAACACTGGGAGAATATCTGGCTAACGCCCACAATATGGATATTGCAGAATTAGACCCTTATCTGCTTTATTTTGAGGGCGATGATGCACTTAATCACATCTGCCGTGTGGCAACAGGGCTGGATTCTTTAGTGCTGGGTGAGCCACAAATCTTAGGACAACTTAAAGATGCTTATCACGCCGCCAAAGAGGCTAATACACTGAATAAATTGTTAGAAAAGCTGTTTCAACACGCTTTTTCAACTGCTAAAAAAGTCAGGACTGATACAGAAATCGGCTCATCAGCAGTTTCGGTGGCTTATTGTGCAGTCAAACTCGGCGAAAAGATTTTTGCTAATTTATCTGAGCAAACGGTGATGCTAATTGGTGCGGGCGAGACGATCGAACTATGTGCCCAGCACCTGAATCAAAAAGGCGTTAATAGAATGATTGTTGCCAATCGCACTGTTGAAAATGCCAAGAAAATTGCTGATTTGTATAATGCAGAATCCATCAGCTTAAAGCAATTTTCACTGGTGGTACATGAGGCGGATATTATTATTTCTTCCACCGCTGCCAGCGTGCCAATTATCGGCAAGGGGCTAATTGAAAGCGCACTCAAATTGCGTAAACACAAGCCAATATTTATGCTCGATATTGCCGTTCCTAGGGATATTGAGCCAGAAGTTGCACAACTTGATGATGTGTTTTTATACACCATTGATGATTTACAGCAAGTGGTGGATAACAACATTAACAATAGACAAAGAGAGAAAACACTGGCTGAAGAAATTATCACCAGTCAAAACACAAAATTTACAGACTGGGTGGCAACATTGCCTAACGAAAAAGTGGTGCAAACTTATAGAAAAAATGCCTATAAAATTAAAGAGGAAAGCGTTAAAGTGGCACTTAAAAAACTCAACAATGGAGGCGACGCAACAACGATTATTAGTCAATTAGCCGACCAGCTTACCAACAAATTATTGCACACACCGTTTGGTAATATTAAACAAGTAAATATGAAGCAACTCGCTCAGTGCAAGGGTTGTGTACCAACAAACTCTAATAAAAAATTATGAATGCCTCCATCATAACCAAGCTCGAACAACTCTCTATGCGACTTGAAGAAGTCGGTGCAATGCTGAGCGACCCCGAAATCGCCTCAAACCAAAACAAATTTCGTGAACTTTCTATTGAGCACGCCCAACTTACTCCCGTTAATGAACAATTTTCGCAATATTTGAGTGCGCAACACGACATTGAGGATGCTGAGGCAATGTTGCTTGAAGATGACAATGAAATGCGTGCTATGGCAAAAGAAGAAATCATACAAGGTAAGGGAATACTAGAGCAACTTGATTTAGAATTAAAGAAAGCGCTGCTGCCAAAAGACCCGAACGATTCACGCAATATTATTATTGAAATTCGAGCGGGTACAGGCGGTGATGAGGCTTCTATCTTCTCAGGTGATTTATTCAGAATGTATTCTCGCTATGTTGAGAAACAAAAATGGCAAATGGAAATAATGAGCGCCAATATTGGCGAACACGGTGGGTTTAAAGAGATTATTGCCAGAATTAGTGGCGAAAATGTGTATTCAAAACTCAAGTTCGAATCAGGCGCACATCGTGTGCAACGCGTGCCAGAAACCGAATCACAAGGTCGTGTTCACACCTCTGCTTGCACTGTTGCCATTATGCCAGAAGTCACAAATATCGAGGAAATCAACATCAATATGAGCGATGTGCGTGTTGATACTTTCCGAGCAAGTGGTGCTGGAGGGCAGCATGTGAATAAAACTGATTCTGCCGTTCGAGTAACGCATATCCCTACCAACACTGTGGTGGAATGCCAAGATGGTCGCTCACAACACAAAAACAAAGCACAAGCACTATCAGTATTAGCATCACGCATCTTAGACGCACAACAGCAACAGCAACAGCAACAGCAAGCCTCAACACGCAAAGAGCTCGTCGGTAGCGGTGACCGCTCACAACGCATTCGCACCTATAATTACCCCCAAGGACGCATCACTGATCACCGCATTAACTTAACCCTTTACAAATTAGCTGAAGTGATGGAAGGCGATTTAGAATCCGTAATTGAGCCGTTAATTGTTGAACAACAAACCAGCCAGCTTAGCGAATTAAATGACACTTTGGGCTAGCAGAAAAACTAAACCTTACACACTAAATAATGTTTCTTTTGGGTAATATCTGCGACAATAAAAACAAAATACCAAGTGCAATGACAATAGCAGGACCTGTAGCTACATCATAATATATTGAGCCACTAAGTCCCATTACCACAGCAATCATTGAAACCACAATGGATAATAGCACCATTTGTGCAGGGCTACGAGCAAAAACTCTGGCAGTAGCAGGTGGAATGATAAGCAACGAAGTAATGAGCAAAACACCGACAATTTGCACTGAAACTGACACCGTAAGTGCAATCATCAGCATAAATAATAACTGATACGCCAGCCTATTGAGCCCACTTGCCACACCCAATTCTTCATTTAAAGTGAGTAATAACAAGCGTTGCCAAAAAATACTGAGCAAAATGCTCACCAAAACAAGAATGGCATAAATCCAAATAATATCTTGATTGCTAATAGACAAAATATCGCCAAATAAGAGTGAAAAATAATCGGTATTCGCACCGCCCACCAACGCCAAAAGAACAATACCCAGCGACAAAGATATGTGCGAAAAAATACCTAAAATCGCATCGTTGGATAAAAATTGTCTTTGTTGTAAAACGACGATAAGTATAGAGAATATCGCCCCAACTATCAACAAACCAAAATGCAACCCTAAACCGCTAACCAACCCTAAAGACACGCCCAAAAGTGCAGAGTGCGAAATTGACTCTGAAAAATAACTCATTCGCTTCCAAATAACAAAACAGCCTAATGAGCCTGCAATTATTGAGATGCCGATGGCTGCTAGTGCAGCTCTAATAATAAAATCTTCCATTTAAAATTTAGATTATTGGCAGTCTTTGCACAGTCCATACAAATACAGGCAGTGGTCAGTTAATTGATAACCGTGCTTAGTAGCAACATCGTGCTGATGTTGCTCGATAACTTCATCTGAAAACTCGTCAATCTTGCCACACTTTACGCATACGAGATGGTCGTGATGCTCAACATTAGACAATTCAAACACACTTTGGCCATTGTCAAAATTGAGTTTATTAACCATGCCTGATTCTTCAAACTGAGTCAGGACACGATAAATAGTCGCTACACCCACTTCTGCATTTTGCATAATTAGTGCACGATAAATGTCCTCAGCACTCATATGGTGGTTTTCACTGGTTTCTAAAATTTCTAAAATTTTAAGCCTTGGCAGGGTTACTTTAAGTCCTGCACTTTTTAAATCTTGTGCGTCCATTGTGTCTTCCTTGATGTAAAATCACTTATTTAGTTTTTAATTATTTTAACCAAAAAATGAACCGATTAATCTTAATTGTATTATTATCTCTATTTTTAAATGCCTGCGTTATTTCAAAGCATATTGCCGATACGCCAAATCTATCGCTATCAAGTCTGCTAATAACACCTTACAAAGCTGATATTCATCAAGGATCGGTGCTGGAGCGTTTTACCATCAACCAGTTAGAACTCGGCATGTCAAGCAACCAAGTGCAGGATTTAATCGGCCCACCGAGTATAATTGACCCATTCCATAACAATCAATGGGACTATATCAACCACTCCACCCTTGGCTCAGGTGAAGTTATTAGTTACCGCTTAACACTAACATTTGAAAAAGAAAAATTAGTCAATATCAATACTAACGGCATTGATTCACTGCCGCAAATGACTGCCAAAGAAAAAGCAGAAGAAAACAAAAGAATTAATGACAAAATAGCAGCAATAAAACTCGCTAAAGAGAAGGCCAAAATAGCAGCAGAAAAGGCTAGAGTAGCAAAAGAGAAGGCCAAAATAGCAGCAATAAAACTCGCTAAAGAAAAGGCTAGAGTAGCAAAAGAAAAAGCCCAACGCATTCTGCAAGAGAAAATAGCAGAAGAGGCTAAAATAGCAGCAATAAAACTCGCTCAAGCAGAGGCGTCAAAAAAAGCTAAAGCAGAAAAAGTGGCAAAAGACATTGCCGATGCTAAAGCAAAGGCATTAGAAGAAAAACGGATTCAAGAAAAAAACAAGCCTTGGTATAAATTCTAGTAATTATTTAGGGTCTTAACCATTATTTATTTACTGTAAAGCGCCTGTAAAATTCTGACTGGTTAACTGCTCGCCAATAACCAGTGCAATGCTTTTGGCACTGGCTTCGGTTAATTGTTCCAATAAGGTTTTTTCCTTCTCGAACAAAATCCTTGAATCCACACCAATAATGTGTTTGGCAATATAATTTGAATCTGCAATACCGTCTATCAAGCCCAGTTTTTTGGCATCTTCTCCAAGCCAAATCAAACCAGTAAATAAATCTTGGTGTTTTGAGAGTTTATCACCTCTGCCCACTTTCACTGCATTGATAAAATTTTGATGTGATTTGTTTAAAATGTTGCTTTGAATATGCGCCATCATTTTTTCGTTTTCTGGGGAGAAAGAATCCAACAATCCTTTGTATTTTCCTGCGGTGTAAAGCCTTCTTTTAATACCCAGTTTTTCAATCGCATCAACCGCACCAAAACCCGATATAACCACACCAATACTGCCTATAATTGAAGATTCATCGGCATATATTTCATCGGCAGATGAGGCGATATAATAACAACCTGAGGCACAAATATCCTCAATAACCACATAGATTTTTTTATCAAACTGCTTTTTAAAACGCACAATGGCTTTATAAATTCTACTGGATTGAACGGGTGAGCCGCCTGGTGAATTAATTCTTAAAATAACAGCTTTTGCGTTTTCTGATTCAAAAGCACTGTGCAATAATTTAATCGCTTCATCGGCATCAATTGTGCCTGAGCTTTGAATTGTGCCAGTCAACACCACCTCGGCAACAAAAGGGGATTCTTTTTTAAGTGCCCCATCTAATACGCCACTTTCACTAATGCCGATATAAGATATAAATGCGAAATAACCTATAAATAACAAACCAAATACAAGGCGCCAGCGGCGTTTGGATTTATTTTGGTGGACAAATTCTTGGGCAATATCAGCTAATTGTTCATCAGAGGTGCGTTTCATATATAATCTCGGTTATGTTAAAAATAAATAATCTCAGTTGTCAAAAAGGCTACAATCTTTTGTTTAGCCACCTTTCTTTTGAGGTTAGTTCGGGTGATATTTTACACATTACTGGTACTAATGGCAGTGGCAAAACTTCGCTTTTGAAAATTCTCGCTGGGCTTAATGTGCAAGAACAAGGCACGATTTTCTTAAAAGATTACTCCGTCAAATCAGAAGACTATCAGCGAGCAATTTTTTATTTAGGACATTTACCTGCTTTGAGCGCTGAACTCAGTTGCCTTGAAAACCTTAGGTTTTTGACCACACTTAATCAATCGGTTAAACAGCCACTTTTAATTGACGCACTCAAACAAGTGGGATTAGAGGATTATGAAGACGAAGTTTGTGCCAAGCTCTCAGCAGGACAAAAACGCCGTGTAACCTTGGCAGGCTTGATACTTTCTAAGGCAAAAATTTGGCTATTGGATGAGCCTTTTACTGCGCTTGACCCGCAAGGCGTAGAAATGGTGGAGCAGTACATTACACAACATTGCGAGCAAGGCGGGATGTGTTTATTCACCACGCATCAAAGCTCAGCGCTAAAAAATCAACAGGTGCTGGCATTATGAATATTTATCTGCAAACACTCACACGAGACCTGCATTCTGCCATTCACAATCTATCCAGTGTGCTTAATCCTTTGTTGTTTTTTATCATTTCTATCTCACTATTTCCACTCGCTATTAGTCCAGAAGCGTCAATGCTGTCACAAATCGCTGCAGGTGTTATCTGGGTGGCAAGTATGCTGGCTGTGTTGCTGTCATTAAATACCTTGTTCCATAATGATTTTGACAATGGTGTGTTAGAGCAAATGGTTATTTCTCATCACTCACTACCTCTTCTGATTTTATCCAAAATTGTGGCACATTGGCTACTCACAGGTGTGCCGATTATCCTACTATCGCCATTACTCGGTGTACTTTTATTTCTTGATAATGAGAGCATTAAAATACTGATGCTCACCCTGCTACTTGCCACGCCAAGTCTAAGCCTGATTGGTGCGATTGGTGCGTCGTTGATTGTGAGTATTAAAAACTCAGGGATGTTATTATCATTATTAATATTGCCTTTGTATATTCCTATTTTAATTTTTGCCTCTTCTGCTGTTTCACAAGCGCAATCTGGCTTAGAGATTGACGCACAATTATATTTTTTAGCCACAATTTTGGTGGTGAGCTTAATGCTTGTACCTCTTGTTAGTGCCTTATCTTTAAAGATAAGCTTAGAATGACTAATAACTTCTGTATAATTTTTTACACACGCTAATTTGTCCCGATTGCTAGCGTTGTTGCCCGCAAGATGCAACTAAAACAAGCTAAAGTAGGTGTTTTTCTTAGTTGAGAGCCCCACTTTGTGGGGTTTTTGATTTTAGGAGAATAAAAAATGATTTTTACTTCCGAATCCGTTTCTGCCGGACACCCTGATAAAGTTTGCGACCAAATATCTGATGCGATATTAGACGCTATTTTAACGCAAGATAAAAATGCCCGTGTGGCTTGTGAAACCTTAGTTAAAGACAACGATGTTGTATTAGCAGGCGAAATTACCACTCATGCTGTCGTTGATTACGACAAGATTGTGCGTGAAACGATTAACGCCATCGGCTACACCAAAGAAGAGTATGGCTTTACAGGCGATACTTGCAAAATCACCAATCTACTTGGCGAACAATCGCCAGAAATTGCTATGGGTGTTGATGAGTTTGACAACCACGAGCAAGGTGCAGGCGACCAAGGCCTTATGTTTGGTTATGCTTGTAATGAGACTGATGTTTTAATGCCAGCACCGATTACTTACGCACATCGCCTAGTTAAACAACAAGCAGATTTAATGTTAAGTGGCAAATTGGCATGGTTACGCCCCGATGCAAAAGCACAGGTTTCTTGTGTTTATCAAGATGGGCAAGTGGTTGGCGTTGATGCGGTAGTTTTGTCCACTCAGCATGATGGCGACATCTCTCAAGTAGACCTCAAAGAAGCGATTATGGAAGAAATCATCAAAACTATTCTACCTGCTGAATGGCTAAATGATAAAACCCAATACCACATCAACCCAACAGGTGCTTTCATTATCGGCGGCCCTGTGAGCGATGCGGGACTAACAGGGCGTAAAATTATTGTGGATACTTACGGCGGTATGGCGCGACACGGTGGTGGCGCTTTTTCAGGCAAAGACCCTTCAAAAGTAGACAGAAGTGCGGCGTATGCTACACGCTATGTGGCAAAAAATATCGTGGCTACTGGTCTGGCAGATAGATGCGAAATCCAAGTATCGTATGCAATTGGCGTGGCAGAGCCGACCTCAATTAGTATTGAAACCTTTGGTACAGCAAAAGCATCTGTCACAGAAATTAAGGAATTCGTTAGTACAAACTTCGACTTACGCCCCAAAGGCTTAATTGCTATGCTGGATTTAAAGCGACCTATTTACCAACAAACAGCCGCTTACGGACATTTTGGCAGAACTGAAGATGACATTACTTGGGAAAAAATCAAGCAATCACTTTAAAAAACCAATAAAATGAGACCTTTGCATAAATATGGATGATTAGCAGAATTCAATTTTTGTCAAATTGGTATTTTTTTTAAACTCTACCCTAGCAAGGCTAAGGCTGGGTTTAAAAAAATTACCAAGTTGGTAAAAAGTGGATTTTTGATGATTATTCATATTTATGCAAAGGTCTCAAAATAACAAACACGCCAAGGAGCGTTGCATTGAAAAATTGTTTTCAATCAGGCTTGGTAAAATCAAAACGACGCTCATTTTTTTAACTTTTAAAATGGAGAAAAAATGAGTAATTCAACAATAACAAACAACGATTACAAAGTTGCTGATATGACTTTGGCTGATTTTGGGCGTAAAGAAATCGAGTTAGCGGAAAAGGAAATGCCAGCATTAATGGCACTTCGAGCAAAATACAGTGCCACGCAGCCTTTAAAAGATGCCAAAATTTTAGGCTGTATTCACATGACCATTCAGACCGCAGTTTTGATGGAAACGCTAGTAGATTTAGGGGCAGAAGTGCGCTGGTCAAGTTGTAATATTTTCTCAACACAAGATCACGCTGCCGCTGCCATGGTGGCCGCTGATATTCCTACTTTTGCTTGGAAGGGCGAAACCGAAGAGGAATTCTTATGGTGCATCGAGCAAACCATTTTAGACAATGGCAAGCCTTGGAATGCTAATATGGTGCTTGATGATGGTGGCGATTTAACCCAAATGTTGCACGAAAAATATCCAGCAATGTTGGCAAGCATTCACGGCATTAGCGAAGAAACCACCACAGGCGTTCATCGTTTAATTGAAATGATGAAAAAAAATGAACTTAAAGTGCCTGCCATCAATGTCAATGACTCAGTTACCAAATCAAAAAATGACAACAAATATGGCTGTCGCCATTCACTCAACGACGCTATTAAACGCGGCACTGATATGCTAATGGCAGGCAAAAAAGCGCTGGTAATTGGCTATGGTGATGTTGGCAAAGGCTCAGCGCAGAGTCTCAGGCAAGAAGGTATGATTGTTAAAATCAGTGAGATTGACCCAATTTGTGCCATGCAAGCCTGCATGGATGGTTTTGAGATTGTTTCCCCTTACAAGCAAGGCAACAACACAGGAAAAACCGATGATATTAACAAGCGATTATTAGCCACAACGGATTTAATCGTTACCACCACAGGTAATTTTAATGTCTGCGATGCTGCAATGCTACAAACTGTCAAACAAGGCGCAGTGGTCTGTAATATTGGGCACTTTGACAACGAAATTGACACTCAATTTATGCGTGATAACTGGGATTGGGACGAGGTCAAACCTCAAGTTCACCGTGTCAACAGAAGTGCCGATAAAGATGATTATATTGTTTTATTATCCGAAGGTCGTTTGGTGAATTTAGGCAATGCCACAGGGCACCCAAGCCGTATTATGGATGGCTCATTCGCCAATCAAGTGCTGGCACAAATGTATTTATACGAAAAAGAATTTGCCAATGCAGGCGGTGAGATTTATGTTGAGGTGTTGCCAAAAAAACTCGATGAAGAAGTGGCAGCCGATATGGTTGCTGGTTTTGGCGGAGTAATAACCAAACTAACTGATGAGCAAGCCAGTTATATTAATGTGCCTAATCAAGGTCCTTTCAAACCTGAAAGTTATAAATATTAAATTTATTGATTTTTATAGTATAGTGCCACATATCTATCATCAATAAGGGTTAGAAAATATTGCCTATTATGCAAAAAAATAAAGGTAAAATTTATTTCATTTTGTACAGATAAAAAATGTCACTACAAGACTTAGATGCTACGGCTTCGTTTCAAAACTTGATCTTAAAATTACAATCATTTTGGGCGTCAAAGGGTTGTGCCTTGTTGCAGCCCTTTGATATGGAAATGGGTGCGGGGACTTTTCACCCTGCCACTTTTTTAAGAGCCATTGGTCCTGAGCCGTGGAAGGCAGCGTATGTGCAACCATCTCGCCGCCCTACTGATGGGCGTTATGGAGAAAACCCGAACCGCTTGCAGCATTATTATCAATTCCAAGTATTGCTCAAGCCCTCACCTAAAAACATTCAAGATTTGTATTTGGAATCTTTAATGCAAATTGGCATTGATTTAACCAAACACGATGTGCGTTTTGTTGAGGATAATTGGGAATCACCCACTCTAGGTGCTTGGGGATTGGGCTGGGAGATTTGGCTCAATGGCATGGAGGTTTCTCAATTTACCTATTTTCAACAAATTGGCGGTTTGCCTTGTAAGCCTGTTTCGGGCGAGCTTACTTACGGGCTTGAGCGTCTGGCGATGTATTTACAAGGTGTGGACAGTGTTTATGATTTGGTGTGGGTTGATGGTGTGAGTTATGGCGATGTTTTTCATCAAAACGAAGTAGAGCAATCCAAATATAATTTTGAAATTGCCGATACTGATGTTTTATTCAAACAATTTGATGAGGCCGAAGCGATGAATGAAAAGTTGATTAACGAGGCACTACCTTATCCCGCTTATGAGCAAGTAATAAAGGCTTCGCATTTGTTTAATTTACTTGATGCACGCCACGCAATTAGCGTTACTGACAGAGCGCGTTTTATTCGTCGTGTGCATTCAATGAGTCAAAAAGTGGCTAAGGCGTATTATGATTCTCGTGAAGCGCTCGGCTTTCCAATGGTAAATAAAAACTAGCAATATGCAAATTTTCTCTAAATTTTATCAAAAAGCATTAGATTGGGCACAGAGCAAATATGCGATTTATTGGCTTGCGTTGGTAAGTTTTGTAGAATCTTTTATTTTGCCTTACCCGCCACCTGATGTTTTACTTGCACCGATGGCACTTAAAAAACCAAAAAGCGCTTATCAATTTGCCTTGATTTGCACGGTTTTATCAGTACTGGGAGGTGTGGTTGGTTATTTTTTAGGTGCATTATTAATAGACAGCATCCAGCCCTTATTGGTCAAACTGCATTATATCGATAAACTCGATACCATTAAACAATGGTTTACCGAATACGGCATTTGGATTGTGGCAATTGCAGGTTTTTCGCCCATGCCTTACAAAATATTTACCATCGGTGCAGGAATTGCCAATATGGCACTTTTACCGTTTATACTAATCTCATTTTTGGCACGAGGTATGCGATTTTTCTTGGTGGCATTTTTCATTAGAAAATTCGGCAATGTTTGTGATGTTTGGCTAAAAAAATACATTGACCGTTTGGGTTATAGTTTGATTGTTGTTATTGCACTAGGGATTTGGTATGTTAAATGAGACCTTTGCATAAATATGAATAATCATCAAAAATCCACTTTTCACCCGCTTGGCGATTTTTTAAACCCAGCCTTAGCCCTGCTAGGACAAGGTTTAATAAAATCACCAATCTGGCAAAAATTGAATTTTGCTAATCATCCCTATTTATGCAAAGGTCTCTAAATAATTTGATTGTTGCTTTTATTTCCATGACGCTTGTCAGTTGTTTTTCTGACGAGGTCAAAAAACCCGTGATTATCATTGATAAGTCAAGCGGTCGAGAAAATATTAATTTAGTGAACTTTAATATTCAGACAAACAAACCTACCGCTAAAAAGGCCCAATTCATTCCTGTTACTGGAGAAATCATCAAAGGTTTTTCTAAAAAACACCAAGGCCTAACTTTTAACACCAGCCCTGGTCAAGTGGTTCGTGCTATTCGTGATGGCATTGTAGTGTATAGTGGTAATAAAATGAAAAGTCATGGCGAAATGATTATTATCAAACACCCGTTGGGTTTTTACAGTTCTTATACGCAGAATCAAACGCTGAAAGTAGTAAGCGGCAATAAGGTAAAAAAAGGGCAGATTGTTGCACTCACTGGAAAAAATAATTTTTATTTTGAAATGAAAAAATTTAAAACACCGATTAACCCACTTAACTATCTAAAGTAATATGGAATTTTTACAAAACTTAAATCTTTATCAAACCGTTGGCGCTTTACTCATCACGGCTGTTGTAGCGCACCTCACCCTAGGGCTATTGCTAAAACAACTCACTACTCAAGCCAGTAAAACCAAAAATCAATTGGATGATTATTTAATCAAATCCATCTCTGCACCACTTAAAGCCTTGGTTTGGTTCGCTTGGGTTTATTTTTCTATCAATGTATTTAAAGAGGAAGGCGAACTGCTCACGAAAGTAATCGACTACATTGATATTACCCCAATTTTTATTATTACTTGGGGTGTATTGCGGGCAATATCCAATATTGAATTTTACCTAATTGAGGGTGATACTAGTATTGACAACGACTCGGTAAGAATGATTACTCGCTTAGTCAAACTGTTGATTGTTGCCTCTATTGCGCTCGGCATTGCCCAGCATTTTGGTTTTTCAATTTCCAGTTTGCTAACTTTTGGTGGTGTCGGTGGTATTGTGATGGGCTTTGCTGCCAAAGATATGCTGTCAAATATCTTTGGTGGACTAATGATTCAAATGGATAGGCCTTTTTCGGTCGGTGATTGGATTCGCTCTAGCAAGTTTGAAGGTGTGGTTGAAAAAATTGGCTGGCGGATGACGCGCATTCGTACTTTTAGCAAAAACCCAATCTACATTCCTAACTCAATTTTTGCCTCAATCCCAATTGAAACCCCGTCACGAATGACCAACAGACGCATCAATGAAACGATTGGCATTCGCTATAATGACATAGCACAAATGTCTGCCATTACTACCGAAGTTGAGGCTATGTTAAAAGCACACAAAGAAATTGACCAATCTCAAACACTGCGTGTGTGTTTTAATTATTTCAACGACTCATCGTTAGATTTTAATATTTATGCCTTTACCAAAACCGTCAATAAAGGAAAATATCAGCAGATTAAGCAAGAAATGTTACTCAGTATTGCAGATATTATTACCAAACACAAGGCAGAGATTGCCTTCCCAACGCAAACTTTACATATTCAAAAATAATGACACCGTCTAAATTATACATTCGCACTTTTGGGTGTCAAATGAATGAATACGACAGTCAAAAAATGATTGATGTGCTCAAACATTCACACAGTTTAGAACTCGTCGATGATGCACTTGAGGCTGATGTGTTATTACTCAACACTTGCTCTATTCGTGAAAAAGCACAAGAAAAACTGTTTCATCAACTCGGTCGTTGGCGTAAACTCAAAGACAAAAATCCCAATTTGATTATTGGCGTAGGTGGCTGTGTCGCCTCACAAGAAGGCGAACTCATCCTAAAACGAGCGCCTTATGTAGATATGATTTTTGGCCCACAAACGCTGCATAGATTGCCAAATATGCTTAACAACGCCTTAAGCGATAAGTCTGTGAGTATTGATATTTCTTTTCCAGAAATTGAAAAATTTGACCACTTACCTGAGCCAGAGACCAATGGTGTAACCGCTTTTGTCTCTATTATGGAAGGCTGCTCTAAATACTGTACATTCTGCGTAGTGCCTTACACACGAGGCGAAGAAGTCTCTCGCCCCTTCAACGATGTTATTAACGAGGTGCAAATACTCGCCAGACAAGGGGTTAGAGAGGTAAATTTATTAGGGCAAAATGTCAATGCTTATCAAGGCAAAATAGACGATGGAGAAATGGCTGATTTGGCACTGTTGATTAATATTGTGGCACAAATTGACGGCATTGATAGAATTCGCTACACCACTTCACACCCCGTTGAATTTAGCGATAGCCTGATTCAAGCCTACGCCGAAGTGCCTGAATTAGTCTCACACTTGCACCTGCCCATTCAAAGTGGTTCTGACAAGATTTTAACCCTAATGAAGCGTGGACATACCGCACTTGAATACAAATCTAAAATTAGGCGTTTGCGTGCAATTCGCCCCGATATTTCCATTTCTTCGGATTTTATTATTGGCTTTCCCGGGGAAAACGAGCAAGACTTTGCTAATACAATGACGCTTATTAACGATATTGGTTTTGACAAATCTTTTAGTTTTATTTACTCTCAACGCCCTGGCACGCCTGCGGCCAGTTATCCCGATGATGTTAATATGGCAATTAAAAAAGAACGCCTTGCGCTGTTACAAAAAACCATTGACGACTCCACGGAAATCATCTCTAAGGCGATGATTGGCAGTGTGCAAAAAGTCCTAGTGGAAAACAAAGCAAAAAAAGACGATAACTTATTCGGTCGCACTGAAAATATGCGCAACACCCACTTTAACGGCGATACTTCTCTCATCGGTCACATTGTCGATGTCAAAATTACAAACGCACGAGGCAACTCACTTATTGGAGAATTAATCCTTTAATTGCTTACTAAATGGGAATGCTATTTCCCAAGTTTCATTGCCTTTTTTAACAAAAAGATGCGTAACCCAACTTTGTTTTGATAATGAACATATTGCCAAAAAAGCACCACCTGAAAAACTGTTTTCAGTTTGCCTGTATAAACGATATTGTGGCGTGGTGGTGTCAATTTCAATCGCCTCAAAAGAGACGCTTAATTCATCAAGTTCATCGCCTGTTTCCTGAATATAAACAGTTAGTTTTTTAGTGTCGGGAATACCTCTTGGTAAGATGTTAACTTTAATAGAACTGTGTTTATCAAGTGTAACTTGGCAGCTGGTTTTGTCTATTTGACAATCATCAACTCGAAGGTAATAATCGATATCCTGAGCATTCCAATTAACAACCGAATACCCTAATAAAACAATAAATGCCGATAAGATTGCAGCAATAATAAAAATAGGCTTGTGTTGCATAATATTGCGAGGCACTTAATAATCCATCATGAGTTTAATATCCTGTACCATAGCACTGGGTTTATGTGGCGATGGAAAGCCAGCAAAAATCTCACCCTCAGGATTGATTAGATAAATCCAAGCAGTGTGATTGATGATATACCCCTTTTCAAGCGCATCTTTTGGTAATTCATCACTGGCTTTTAAGATAACTGGCTTGCCTTTTTCGTCGTAAATAACCCGTTCGTAATAAGCACCAAAAGGCTTAATAAGTCGGTCAATTTGCGCTTGGTCACCAGACACACCGATAAAATCTTTATCAAAATGAGTGATATATTCCTTCATTACCTCAGGCGTGTCTCTAAGCGAATCAAAAGTAATGACCACAACACTTGGCATACTTGCTGTTTTGTCCTCCTCCATTAGGTTCTTTAAGCGTGACATATCAAACAACTCGGTTGGGCAAATATCAGGGCAATGCGTATACATAAACAACAGCAATGACCAGCCCTCCTTTAAGTGTGTATTATCAAATAATTGACGATTATGATCAAGTAAAGAAAATTCAGGTAGGGGTTTGTCTGGATTGTGTAGGATGTAAGAAACTTTTAGTTGTTTTTTTAATGCCTGATAGTCCTTGCCAGCAGTTGCAAAATAAAACGCCGCAATCGCTAATGCAACCACACCAATGCTACTAAGTAATTTATTATTCATCATATCTCCTTAAATATATAGATTTTTTGCCTTCATAATTATATAAAGACCTTGTTTAAATGTTTTTTTACTAGTGCGTCATATAATGGCGATTGCCCATTATTTTCTTCATTTTCCTGACTGGAGCATGCACGGTTTTTGATAAGCCATTATCAAATACCAAGTCAATCATCACCGTACCGCCCTCGCGTGGCACTGACTCAGGGGCAATCAACATAATATGCCAACTGCCTGGCTTTAAAGTTAATTTTCCATGAGCTGGAATAGGCATAAAATCTTGCTTAATCATTTTCATCATGCCATCTTCATACTGAGTTTTGTGTAATTCAAGTCGCCTGTAGCCTTTGCTATCTGCAGATAACAATTTAACAGTCTGATTAGAATTATTATGAATTTCCATAAATGCACCCAACATAGGTGTATTAGGTGGTGCTGAGCGCACCCATGGATTGTTTATCACAATCTTCTCAGCTATGGTTTGGTTCGTGCGATGATGCTCTATTGCAATGGCGCTATTTAGCGTTATTAGCGTAATAGCCGCCAACACAAGTTTTTTTGCTTTATTAAACATAGTGTTTTCCTTTTTTAAGAATTTAAGTTGTTGCTCTGTCTCCAAATTAGAAACAGACTACTTTACACCTTTGCAAGCACAAAGATTTTGTTATGACATTAACTTAAAATAGGTGGCGCACGAATGGCTAAAAACTTTAATAAAACCTCTGATTGAAGGGTATTTTGAACAGTAGTAAAACTGTTGGTATATTCATTTGAAAAATTAAAATAATGCTCTACATTGGTATTTATAACATCTAATGCGCCCATATTTAACAAACAATATGGGCAACTTAAATCAGCGGAATTGGTGTCGTGTTGTTCATTATCTGCATTAACCCAAATCTGCTTATAGCCCTGCATTGTGCAAACGGTAAGATACTTGCCACCTTGTTCAGAGCCAAGTGTTAAGGCAAAAACCGTTGAAGAAAGCAACTGAAACAGGGATACAAATATCACTGCATAAATAATCTTTGCTCTATTTTTATTAAAACTCATACGCTACATTTTACCTATAAAATATACCGAATATGAATCTTACTCTTGAAATTAGCAGCTCAGAACAATTAGCCAGCATTTGTGGATCGTTTGACAGGCATTTAGAAACCATTGCCAAAAGCCTAGAGGTTGAAATCAGCAACAAAGGCGAAGATTTTGTTATCCAAGGCGATAACCAGCATATTGCTGCCAGAGTATTGCAAGGTTTAGCAACACTCGGCAATAGCCAAACCATTGAAATCCACGATGTGGAAATGGCAATCAAGGCGTGTTCTCATACGGATTTGCCAGAGCAGATGGTTAATATTAAAACCAAACGCAAGTTCATTCATATTAGAAGTAAAAATCAGCAAAAATACGCCCTAGATATTCAAAAAAAAGATTGCACCTTTGGTATTGGTCCTGCTGGTACGGGAAAAACCTACCTCGCTGTGGCACGCGCTGTTGAGGCGTTAGAGCGTTCTGATGTACGCAGAATTGTTTTGGTTCGTCCTGCCGTTGAAGCGGGAGAAAAGTTAGGGTTTTTGCCTGGTGATATGAATGAAAAAGTCGACCCTTACTTACGCCCTATTTACGATGCTTTGTATGAAATGCTAGGCTTCGATAAAGTAGAAAAATTACTCAATAAAAACATCATCGAAGTCGCCCCACTTGCCTTTATGCGTGGTCGCACTTTAAATGAATCATTTATTATTTTAGACGAAGCACAAAACACCACCATCCCCCAAATGAAAATGTTTTTAACCCGCTTAGGCTTTGGTTCAAAAATGGTCATCACAGGCGATGTAACGCAAATCGACTTAGCCAATCCAAAGCAATCTGGACTCATTCACGTCGCCAAAGTATTAGCACACGAAGATAAAATTTCTTTTTGCTATTTCGAAACCAAAGATGTGGTACGCCACAATCTCGTGCAACGCATCGTTTCTGCCTACGAAAAATTTAAATAGAGGTCTTGAGTTATCATTAAACTGCATTCGTTAGTTGTAATATAATTACTTCTTTGATATAATTTCTCTTAAGTTGAATGACTAGAAGTATCTTCAGTCTATAAAAATTTAACTTTTAAGTGGTTATTATTAATTTTAAATGCCCAATGTTGATGAAGTCAACATTGGGCATTTTAAAAAACGCCAACCAATTTATGATCAAAAAAAAATCATTTCAAGAAATATTTAACCTTTACTTCCATGGTAAACACTCTTTTGAAGAGTTTATTAAGCTGCCACTGCCTCATGGAGAAAGGTTTAATTTTTTTCAAAAGGTTGTAATCCCTAAGCCCGATCCAAAAGGCAGAGGTGTCTATGAGAAAATGAAAGAAAAGTATTCAGAAGATGAAATCTTTGAATTTGTGACTAAGATCGATAAAGCGGGTGTTGATAAATTCAAGTTAGACTTACAAAACTTTATCAACCAATGAAAATAATTATCGGACTATCAGGCGGAGTGGATTCTTCTGTGGCGGCTCATATTCTTCTTGAGCAAGGTTTTGAGGTTGAGGCTTTGTTTATGAAAAACTGGGAAGAGGATGACAAGGATGGACATTGCACGGCAGAGCAAGATTTATCTGATGCGAAAAAGGTGGCTGATAAGTTGGGGATAAAATTACATACGGTTAATTTTTCGGCGGATTATTGGGAGGATGTATTTGCGCATTTTTTGCAAGAACATAAACAAGGTCGCACGCCTAATCCTGATGTATTGTGTAATCAAAAGATAAAATTCAGGGCATTTTTAGATCACGCACTGGCACTAGGTGCAGACAAAATTGCCACAGGGCATTATGCTCGTATTGAAGAGCAAAATGGCGTTTATCAACTCAAAACAGGGCTGGACGACAATAAAGACCAGAGTTACTTTCTACACCTTTTAAACCAGCAGCAACTGTCAAAAAGTCTGTTTCCCTTAGGTGAAATCAACAAAGACGAGGTAAGGAAAATTGCCGCAGAGAATGGCTTTATCACTGCCGATAAAAAAGACTCCACGGGTATTTGTTTTATTGGTGAGCGCAATTTTTCTGAGTTTTTGCAAACTTATTTACCCAAACAACAAGGGGATATTGTTGATGAAAATGGGCAATTTATCAAACACCATCAAGGTTTGGCTTTCTACACCATTGGTCAGCGTAAAGGCTTGGAAATCGGTGGTGGCTTTGGCACATCAGGCGAGCCTTGGTTTGTGGCTGATAAACGACTGGATAGCAATGAATTAGTCGTGGTGCAGGGCGATAATCCGCTGCTTTACCACCAATCTTTAAATGCCTCAAATCCACATTGGATTACACCACCACCAATATTCCCATTAAAATGTAGTGCTAAAATACGCTACCGCCAAGCATCACAAAACTGCACAATTAGCGAGAAAAATGGAGAGATTGAAGTTAATTTTGAACAACCACAACGCGCCATTACACCCGGACAATCAGTGGTTTTTTATGCACAAGACGCTTGTCTGGGTGGTGCTATTATAGAAACTAGGAATTAATACTACAAAAAAATGAACAACCTAAAACAACGCACTCTAGCACTTGCCTCCCTACTACAAAGCGCAACTCTGGTTGACCAATTAGCACGCACGGGCGTTTGCGATAGCAAAGGCGACGAAGTTAGCCTAAAAAGTATTGTTACCAACAGTACCAATATTGAGGACATATTTCACTCGCCAAAAGACTTATCTGTTGGGCTTAATTCGCTCAAAATCGCCTTTAGTAAAAAAACAAAAAACATACAAAATATTATTTTTTATTCTTTGGCGTTGATAAATCTTGAAAAGAAACTCATGAAAAATAAAAAACTTTTATCACAAATATTGAGTGAAATTGAATACATTAAACAACAAGAGTTTTTTGAAATCTCTCATACCAACTCATTAGCGCGTTTAGCCGAATTATACAAATCAACTTTGGGTGAACTAAACCCCACTATTATGGTCAGTGGCGAGCAAATTTATCTGTCTAATAAGCACACTGCCAACCACATTAGAGCGTTATTACTGGCAGGTATTCGTGCAGTATCTTTGTGGAAATCACAAGGTGGTAAAGTCTGGCATTTGTTGTTTAATAAAAAACAAGCACTTAAATTAATAAACACTATGGACTTTTAACGCTTTAGACTTTATAATTACGCCTTTTTATTCATTTCATAATTTATACAATGGCTAATTCAGCAGGCTCTAAGAAGCGCGCAAGACAAGCAGTTAAACGCAACAAACACAATTCTCAAATTCGTGCCAAAGTTCGTACCTTTATCAAGAAAGTCGCCTACGCTTTAGCAGATGGCAACAAAAAAGACGCACAAGGCGGTTTTGCTAAAATGCAAAAAGAGATTGACCAAGCAGTTAGCAAAGGCTTAATGAACAAAAACCAAGCAGCCAGAAAAAAATCTCGCCTCAACGCACAGATTAAAGCACTATAAACCAATATCATATTTTCCACAATAAAGCCCTCTTTTTAGGACTTTATTTGTTAGTGGCAAGTGGTTAATTGTTGTGCTTAGTAGGTTTTTATTTTGCGTTAAGTGGATTTTTGATGATTATTCATATTTATACAAAGATCTCATAATAGTGGCAATGATAAATAGTTAGTATTATCAACAGGAGTACTATGAAGTACATAATTTATTATTTTTCACTCATTTTATTAAGTACAAATACTATTGCCGATTCGCTAAAGATTAACATTCATGGCATTACTTTAAATCAGGGCAATATTCGTATTGGTATTTTTAATCGCCAAGAATTTCCAAATGGAAATCAGTTTGAAGGCGTTATTGTTAATAGTGATAAAAATAAACTTAGTAAAACTTTACAAATTCTATCTGGAAGTTACGCCATAGCAATTTTCCAAGACACGAATAACAACAAAGTATTAGATAAAAATTTCTTTGGCATACCAATAGAAAAATACGGCTTTAGTGGTGCAGATGTTTTTGGAGAGCCTACTTTTGATGAGGCAAAAATTATAATTAATGGCGACCAAACAATATCAATTAAAATAGACTAAAAAAAGGATAAAACAATGAATACTTATTTATTATTAAAAAGTTTACACATACTTGGCGTGGTTTTATTTCTTGGCAATATTATTATCACTGGCTGGTGGAAAGTAATGGCTGATCGCACAAAAAACAAACACATCATTGCTTTCGCTCAACGCCAAGTAACACTTACTGACTATGTTTTCACTCTAGGTGGTGTTTTACTTGTTTTAGTTACAGGGATAGGTAATACAATGCTACACGAACTAGACTATTTCATGATAAAGTGGCTGGCTTGGGGATACTGGTTGTTTGTAGCATCTGGTATTATTTGGGTGGCAATATTACTGCCAGTACAAATTAAACAAGCAAGAATAGCTAAACAATTTTCTGAAGAAGAGCCGATACCAAAACAATATTGGAAATTAGGGAAGTTATGGATAGTTTTTGGCGTATTAGCAACTTTGTTGCCATTGGCTAATTTATATTGGATGGTATTTAAGCCAATATAATCCTACCAGCCGACTGCTAACGCAGTAGGTAAATTCAAGCGTTAACACTAAAAGAAAAAGAAATAATGAGGACAGGCTAAAACTCCTCCCCCCACTTGACTGGACACAAAATTAATAGTTTACGCATTATTTTTTCTGTATCAATAATCTTTTTTGAGGTTTGAAGCAAAGCCCCAACTTGGACTTGTTCCAAGTCCTAGAACGCACTTTTGGCTTGCTAAGACTTCATCACGGTTTAGGCAAGGCAAGATACCTTGGACTAGAGAGAAACAAAACCAGAGTACAACTGATTGCCATGAGTCATAACCTTAAAACTGGCATGAATATTTTTAAAGAAATGCAGCGATTAAAAAGCCTAAGGGATTATTACATCCAGTGAGTAAAAAAGGCTAAAAAGAGAGAAATAAGGCTAAAAAAATCAGACAAACAAGGTGTTTTTTAGATTTCTATGGAAAAATACGGAAATTTTGAGCTATTTTTTTTGAAAAATTGCAAGGGTTGAAAATAGGATGGGGAATTATGAATTATGTAAAGGTCTCCTAAGGACATAAAACCAACAAAATGCTAATTTTTTACAATGAAAACACTCATTGAATACTTCAAGTTTTTCACAGTTTAAAATATTTAGAAATAAACCCTTTCTTTTTAGGTGGAAGATAAAATCTTTTTATTATATCAATTGGTTTTATTTTAGATAACAACCATTGTGGTATTAGTGGATTTTCACTGCTGCCACAAGATTTTCCTAGATTGTTTGGGTGAAATATTTTCACAAAATCAGGGTTGTTTAAGTTGTTAGTATAAACAATACCACAATACCTTTCTTGGTGCTCACTTTTAATAACCTTCTTAATGTTATTGATAGCATCAAGAAAATCGTTAGCATTAACAACTGTTTTTGGCGCAACTTTTGAGGTATTGTATAGATACCAGTCGTTTGGATTGTTGCTAAGTTTTTCAAACAATGCGTGACAATCCTCCCATTGCATAATACCAATAAAGCGACCTTGAAAGTGTGCTAAATAGTCCATGCTAAACGAGTTTACTCAATAGTAATACTTGGAAATGCACTCAGTGCTTTGTCTTGTTGAGTGAGTTTGGCGGATATTTTCTTGGCAATTTCTTTGTAGATTTGTGCCACTTTTCCATCTGGGTTTTTGACCACAGTTGGTGTGCCTTCATCAACATCTGTTCTAATGTCTATTTCTAAAGGTAGCGCGCCTAAGAAATTGACATTAGCGTCTTTGGCCATTGTTTCTCCACCACCGGTGCCAAAAATCGCCTCTTCATGACCACATTTTGAACAAATATGTAATGACATATTCTCAACAATACCTAAAATTGGAATATTAACCTTTTCAAACATTTTCAGACCTTTTTTAGCATCCAGTAGGGCGATGTCTTGCGGCGTGGTAACGATGATTGAGCCACTGACTGGAATCTTTTGTGACAGTGTGAGCTGAGTATCGCCTGTGCCAGGTGGCAAGTCAATAATCATATAATCCACGCCACGCCACAAAGTGTCACGCAACATTTGCTCTAACGCTTGCGTTACCATAGGACCACGCCAAATCATTGGGTTTTCTTCATCAACCAAATAACCGATAGACATAGATTGCATACCGTGACCTAAGATAGGTAATAATTTGCCTTCGCCTGTTTGCTCAGGTTTAAGTTTGGAAACGCCTAGCATTTTGGGCTGAGAAGGTCCATAAATATCGGCATCTAAAATAGCCACTTTTGCGCCTTCTGCTTGTAGTGCAAGTGCCAAATTAACGGCAGTGGTTGATTTGCCAACGCCACCTTTGCCTGAAGCAATGGCAATGATGTTTTTAACTTCTGACAACATTTCCACGCCTTTTTGGGTGGCATATTTGGCGATTTCTGTTTTAATATCAACTTCTACATTACTAATACCTGCCTCTGAGAGTGCCGTGGTTATTGCGTCAGATAGGGTTTGATGGTAGCTTTGTGCTGGATAACTTAATACAATATTGATGGTAACTTTGTCTTTGTCAATCTCAATACTGTCTAATGAGTTTGAAGAAACAATATCTTGCTTGGTATAAATATCTACCACACCTTCAAGAATTTTTTCAATTTTGTCTTGAGTTAAATCTGCCATCACTTCATCCGATTAAGTAAAATGTGCTATTTTATCGTAGTTGCTTACTACTAAGCCCTTAATATTATTATGTCAAATCGTAAAATCCTTGTTACCTCGGCATTACCCTATGCCAATGGCGAAATCCATCTAGGGCATTTATTAGAATATATCCAAACCGATATTTGGGTGCGTTTTCAAAAAATGATGGGTAATGAGTGTCATTTCGTCTGTGCAGATGATGCACACGGCACGCCAATTATGCTCAAAGCCAACGAACTTGGTATTACTCCCGAAGAATTAATTCAAAGTGTGAGTGAGAGGCATCAAGCAGATTTTAGGGAATTTTCGATTGGCTTTAGTCAGTATCATTCGACCCATAGCCAAGAAAATAAGGAAATTTCTGCGGGTATTTATAACAAATTAAACGACGCTGGGTTTATTAAAAAACGCATTATCTCTCAGGCATTTGACCCTGAAAAGCAAATGTTTTTACCCGACCGTTTTATCAAAGGCGATTGCCCTAAATGTGGTGCAAGCGACCAATATGGCGATAATTGCGAAGTTTGTGGTGCAACTTATTCGCCAACTGAATTAAAAAATGCCAAATCCGCTATTTCAGGCGCAACGCCTGTAACTAAGGATTCACAGCATTATTTCTTTGATTTGCCGCAGTTTGAGACACAACTGAAAGAATGGACGAAAGCAGGGCATTTACAGGATGAAGTTAGCAACAAACTGGCAGAATGGTTTGAGCAAGGTTTACAACAATGGGATATTTCTCGTGATGCACCATATTTTGGCTTTCAAATTCCTGGGGTGAAGGGTAAATACTTTTATGTTTGGCTGGATGCGCCGATTGGTTATATGGCGAGTTTTAAAAAATTATGTATCGACACAGGACTGGATTTTGACGAATACTTTAATAAAGATTCGGCTACTGAGTTGTATCACTTTATCGGCAAAGACATTGTTTATTTTCATGCGTTGTTTTGGCCAGCAATGTTAATGGGGGCGGATTACCGCACACCAAATGCCATTTTTGCACACGGGTTTTTAACCGTTAATGGGCAGAAAATGAGTAAATCTCGTGGCACATTCATTCAAGCAAGAACTTACCTAGAGAGCTTAAACCCCGAGTATTTGCGTTATTATTACGCCTATAAGCTCTCTGCCAAGATTGATGATATTGACCTTAATTTAGAGGACTTTAAACAACGGGTAAACTCTGATTTGGTGGGTAAAGTAGTTAATATTGCCTCACGCAGTGCGGGCTTTGTGGTTAAAAAATTCAATAAAACTTTATCAGCGTATGCCGTTGAACCGCAGCTGTATCAAGAGTTTGTTGACCAAGGCGAGCAGATTTCCAAGCTTTATGAGGCACGCAATTACAATCAAGCGATGCGTAAAATTATGAAACTTGCAGACAAGGCTAATCAATACATTGACGAACATAAACCTTGGCAGTTAATTAAAGAAGAGGGCAAAAAGGCGCAAGTGCATGATGTTGCCTCTTTGGCGATTAATTTGTTTAGAGTGCTAATGACTTATCTGAAGCCAGTATTGCCAGTGATGGCAGAACAAGCTGAGGCTTTTTTAAATATTGATTCGCTAAACTGGGACGACATCAAGCACCCACTTACTAAGCATCAAATTAATAAGTTTAAGCCGCTAATGTTACGCATTGAAGATGCGCAAATTAGTCAAGTAGTTGAGAATTCTAAGCAAAGCATACAAGCAACCGAACTAGAAAAAGAAGAGGACGACAGCATGATTCAAATTGATGATTTTACTAAAATTGACCTACGCATTGCCAAAATTGTAAAGGCACAAGCCGTTGATGGTGCGGATAAACTTTTGCAACTTACGCTGGATATTGGCGAAGAATCCACCAGAAATGTTTTTGCTGGCATTAAGGCACACTACAACCCAGAAGACCTAGAAGGGCGACTTACTGTCATGGTCGCTAACCTAGCGCCTAGAAAGATGAAATTTGGTGTCTCGGAAGGCATGGTTTTGGCTGCAAGCGATGGAAAATCTTTGCATATTTTATCCCCTGATTCTGGCGCACAAGCAGGGATGAAAATCAGTTAAAATACCCTCTTATTGGAGAGATGTCAGAGCGGTTTATTTTGCTCGCTTGGAAAGCGGGTGTACCTTGCGGTACCGAGGGTTCAAATCCCTCTCTCTCCGCCATTATTTTACACAAAAACCCTTTAAAATCAACATTTTTTAGGGTTTTTATTTTTCTAATTTAAAAATGTATACCGTATGTATACACAATATGCAGTGAATAAGGTTGAATCGTTAGAAGATGAATATATGCAAATTATCAAACCTTATGCAAAGGATGAAGTTAACGCTTTTGCTAAGTTGTTTGCTGATTTAGTGATGATGCTTGAACCCTCGCCTCACGATGTATTGGGTGATCTGTATATGGAGCTAAACCTTGGCAATAAAAATGCTGGGCAGTTTTTTACTCCAGCACATATATCTGAGCTAATGGCGCAGTTGGTTTATGGTGATCAATTAGAAGAGACCTTTGCATAAATAGGGATGATTAGCAAAATTCAATTTTTGCCAGATTGGTGATTTTATTAAACCTTGTCCTAGCAGGGCTAAGGCTGGGTTTAAAAAATTGCCAAGCGGGTGAAAAGTGGATTTTTGATGATTATTCATATTTATGCAAAGGTCTCTAGAAGATATTGAACAGCCGTTCATCACTTTGTCCGAGCCTACTTGTGGTGCTGGTGGCATGGTTTTAGCTTTTGTTAAAGTCATGATTGCTCATGGTCATAACCCTGCTCGTAAACTTTGGGTGCAGTGTACTGATATTGATAGACTTACTGCCCTGATGTGTTATGTGCAGTTGAGTTTATGGCATGTGCCAGCACAGGTTGTTGTGGGTAATTCACTAACGCTTGAAACTCGTGAGGTGTTTTATACTCCAGCCCATTATATGGGCTTGTAGGATGTACGATTAAATCTTAGAAAATCTGAGAATTTAATCACTGAACAACAGCAAGCGCAAGATGAAACTAATGAGCCAAAAATTGACGAGCTTGAACTGCCAGATGACAATATCAAAGATATTAGTAAAAGTGCAGATATTCAGCTTGGGTTTGATTTTTAGTGCTGTTGGTTTTGAAATTTAAAAACTCCCTTAGCTGGGAGTTTTTGTTATTTTTTTGATTAGTCAATACTATCAAGCAGATCTTTGGTTTCGCTTTCAGAGGCTAAACCCTCTTCAATGGCAAGTTTGGCTACTTTTCCGTATAAAGTATCGGGATTTGTTAAATTACTTTGCAATTTAATTAGTGGAGCATAATCACCATTATCAGCCTGCTTTAAAGCTCGAATATAATCACCTCTATGGACATTTTCTTTAGCAAGTAAATCTTCATTCCACTTGGTTGGTGTTAGGCTGTTTTGCTTTAGATAAATATTAGCAAGCATTCTAGACCATCTACCATTTCCATTTATAAATGGATGAATAACCACTGCCCTATGGTGTAATCTTGCTGCAATTTCAACAACATCAAAGTTTTTATTTTTATGCCAAAAATTCAGATCATCTACTAATTTTCTCAGTTCAGTGCTAACAAGGTAAGCTTTAACGCCAAAATTAAGCTCAACTGTTCTTATTTTTCCAGCCCAATTCCACACATCATCAAACATTTCTTTATGAGACCTTTGCATAAATAGGGATGATTAGCAAAATTCAATTTTTGCCAGATTGGTGATTTTCTTAAACCTTGTCCTAGCAGGGCTAAGGCTGGGTTTAAAAAATTGCCAAGCGGGTGAAAAGTGGATTTTTGATGATTATTCATATTTATGCAAAGGTCTCTTTATGTAGTTTCAAGAAAAAATCAGCATCAAAAGAGTCTGGTTTTTTATCAGGCATACCTCCTAAATAATCAAGGCTGGCTTTTAGGATATTTTGAGCCTCAAAAAAATAAATTTCATTGGCACTATAAGTTTTGTTTTTATCCAGTTTTAAACCTGATAAATCACTTTCATAAGTAGCATCGGCAATTTTAGTTTTACCATCCATTGGTCAAATATAATTAAGCGTTAAAAATTAGACTAGCTGATCCACAGGCTTTTTTGATGCTGGTGTAGAAAGCTATTTTTAGCCTGCTCTATCAATAAATTCAACTGCTCATTATCCAAACCTTGTTGTTCAAGTGATGAGGTATCTTGCACAAGAGAAACCATATAAAGAGCTTTTTCTTTGGCTCTATTTTGTTCCAACTCATTTATACTAAGAGACCTTTGCATAAATAGGGATGATTAGCAAAATTCAATTTTTGCCAGATTGGTGATTTTCTTAAACCTTGTCCTAGCAGGGCTAAGGCTGGGTTTAAAAAATTGCCAAGCGGGTGAAAAGTGGATTTTTGATGATTATTCATATTTATGCAAAGGTCTCACTAAGTATTTCATTACCAGCAAAATCAAGCCCCAATAAGTGGGTTACACTTTCTACAGTAGACATTTTTACATCTTCACCTGCTAAAAAACGAGTGATGGTTCTATTCCCAAGATTTGATAGTTTGGCGATATTGTCAATCGTTAAACCGATTTGTCTTTTTCTTTTTTGTACTCTTTTGAGTAAATCTAATCTAGTCATAATGATGTATTTTAACAAGTAATTTGTTAGTATTATGTCATAAGTGGCTAAAAAATAAAGTTTATTTTTCAAAAACTTCGGTTTTACCCAAAATATCTTTCAAATAAGTGGCTATAGGAATAATCCCAGCCCTTGTTTTGATTTGCTCATATTCACTGAGCGTAAAACGCAAACCAATAAGCTCAGATTGTTTTTCAGCCTTTGGCTTGGGTTTTCGTCAAGCTGGGCTATTTTGGCTAGTTGCTGATTTTTCTAAATTAATTAGTGTATTTTTACTTTTTTACTTTCCATACGGATACATCGTTTTTACCTGGCATAATTTTGTATCGATTAAATGATAAATGTCGTTAAATTGTTTATTCACTTCCCTGTATTGATAGTTTGTCAATCAAGAGGCTTGCATTAGTTGTGAGATTGATTTTTCTTGCTCAAAAGGTTATGACTCATGGCAATCAGTTGTACTCTGGTTTTGTTTCTCTCTAGTCCAAGGTATCTTGCCTTGCCTAAACCGTGATGAAGTTTTAGCAAGCCAAAAGTGCGTTCTACGATATAACGAATG
>NZ_FXLV01000002.1 GCF_900180345.1 Bathymodiolus heckerae thiotrophic gill symbiont | reverse complement strand
TTGCATAAGTCAAACTTTTTAAAAAAAAGTCAAATTCTTTTAAAAAAATGTGATTATAAGAAACCTTTGCATAAATAGGGATGATTAGCAAAATTCAATTTTTGCCAGATTGGTGATTTTATTAAACCTTGTCCTAGCAGGGCTAAGGCTGGGTTTAAAAAATCGCCAAGCGGGTGAAAAGTGGATTTTTGATGATTATTCATATTTATGTAAAGGTCTCTATAAAAGCAATAAAACAAAAATCATTGAATTGAGACTGCCCTCTTTGAGACCACTGCATTAACCCAGTGCGACTTAGAGAATATAAAAAAATAGTGCATTTTTATCCAAAAATGAGGAGAATAGCCAGTTATTTACTATCCTACAAGGATTGTTGTATAGTTTTTGGGTAAAAAAGTGCTATTTTATGCATTTCATAAGTTGTAATGGATTAATGCAGTGGCCTCTGATCGTACTATAATAGCCTGTTAGATTTTTTTTAGGGTGTCTTTAACATACACCCAAGCAGGCTTGCCTGATGCCATTTGCCCTAATACTCGCTGATATTCGTCCACTTCGTATTTGTCAGATTGTACAAGCTCTTCGGGAGTGATTTTGAATACTTTGCCTAATATGCGTTCGGATGAGCTAGGGATTGCGATTGGGTGGTGGGTTTCGCCACTGAGTGCCACTACACCTTGGTCTTGGATTTTGACCATTGCTAGTTTGTAGCCGAGTAATTGATCTTCATAACCCACCAATTTGCGTTCGAAGGTTTCTAGTTGTACGGCGGGGGTTTGTAAAGTGCCGTAGGAAAATAGCAAAATGGTTGCACTTGTCACTGTTCTGCTCCAACGCTTAGAACAACAAGTTTGTTTATGTCTATTAGGCGTTTGAAGGCGTTTTGCACATCTTGTGCGCTGATGTCTTTAATTTGGTGCACAAAACTGCTTAAATAATCCAAGGGTAGATTGTAAAAACCAATAAGTGAAAGATAAGTTAAGATATTGGCATTACTGGCTGTTTGCAGGGCAAAACCGCCGATAATATTGTCTTTTCCGTCTTGTAATTTTTGTGTATTAATTGGGCTATTGATAAAATTATTCAGTGTTGCAATAGCAATGGTTTTGGCCTTGTTGGCTTGGGTGTTTTTGGTTTGCAAACGCATCATAAATAAACCGTTTGATTGCATTTGACTAAAATAACTATACGCCGAATAAGCCAAACCTTTTTTCTCACGAATTTCATTGCTTAAAAGTGAAGTCAGCCCGCTACCGCCAAAGATATGGTTGCCTAAATATAAGGGGTAATAATCGGGATGAGTGCGATTAATACCCATTTGACCAATCAGCAAGTGGGTTTGTTTTGAGGGGAAGTTAATGTGAATATTTTGAGTTGCATTAAGTGGCATAACCATTGGATTAGGCTTGGCTTTTTTACCTACATTTAAGCCATGAGAAATTTGGCGTGCAATCTGTTTGGCTTTAACTTTGCTGACATCGCCCACCAAAGCAATAGTGAGATTTTTGGCAACGAAAAACTGCTGATAATGTCGTTTTAAATCTTCTATGGTGATATTTTCAATCGTTGCTTGTGTGCCGATTTTGCTATGGGCATAAGGGTGTTTGCCAAATACCGACTTAGAAAAAGCCTTTGATGCTACACTGGCTGGAGATTGTTCGCTGGCCTTGATTGATTGTAAAGTTTGGCGTTTTTCACGGGTTAAATATTTTTGTTGAAAACTTGGCAGAGTAACCACTTCGGTAAAAATATTGAGGGATTTTTTTAAAACCTCATCTCTTGAGAGTGTACGCAATGACAAAATTGACATATCTTTTAGAGAATTGCTGGAAAACTGTGCACCTATTGATTCAAAGGCGTTAATAATTTGTTCTTCGTTGTGAGCTTGGGTGGCTGTGCCCAGTAAATTACTGGTTAAAGAGGCTAAACCGTGTTGCTCGCCATCTCTACTACTGGCGGCATCAAAATTTAAGGCAATATCTAACATTGGCAAGTCTTGGGTTTGCACAAATAAAACCTTTGCACCTTCAGGTGTTGTCCAATGCTGAATGTCAAGCGTAGCGTATGCGTTGGTTATTAACGATAAAAATAAGATGAGTACTTTCATTTAATGCCTTGGGGAATGAGCTCTACCGAGTTTGCTTGAGAGAAATTCAAATACTGTTTAGCAGCTTGCGCCACATCATTGGCACTAATGGCGTTCATTTTATCCACATAGGAAAACAAAGTTTCAACACTTAAACCAATGGCAGAGAGCATACCCAGGTAATAAGACTGGGTGGATATGTGATCTTGCTCAAACACAAATTCGGCTTCAAGTTGGGTTTTGATACGGACTAGTTCGTCTTTAATCAAATCAGGGTTTTGAATCAATTCGGTAATTTTGCTTTTAATTGCTGACAAAACCGCCTCATTACTCACACCTTTGACGGGGATAAAACTCAGGGTAAATAAGGTGTTATATTTATCGTATAGTCGATACTCTACGCCAATACTTGAGGCAATTTGTTGCTCTCTAATCAAGGCTTTAGACAAGCCGTTATCCAATACATAAGCCAACATATCTAGAGCGTAAGCATTGTGTGTATTGTCTGTGGTTTTGAGGCTCGGCACAGAAAAAGATAAGATGTAAAAAGGCAGCTGTGCTTTGAGCTTTAACACACGAGTATTGCTGGTTTGAGCAATAGAGGGGTTGTCAACATTGGTTATATTTGGATTAACTTTATAGCCGCCAAAATACTGCCGAGCCAGCACAATTACCTCGGCAGGATCTACATCGCCCACCACCACTAATGAGGCATTATTAGGTGCGTAATATTTTTCATACCAAGTGCGTAAATCATGCAAATGATAAGACTCTATGTCCGCTTGAAAGCCAATAATTGGCGCGTGATAAGCGCCATTTTTGTCAAAAGAAATCAGCTTTAAATGCTCATACACTTGGGCATTCGGGTTGTCCTCTATGCGTAATCGACGCTCTTCAATCACTACTTGTCTTTCTTTTTCAAATTCATCATTAGACAGTTGCAAATGACGCATTCTGTCTGCTTCCATTTTGATAGCAAGTGCTAATTTTGACTTGTGCATTTTTTGATAATAAGCGGTGTAATCTTTGGAAGTAAAGGCATTATCATTGCCGCCATTACGGGCAATAATTTTTGAAAATTCGCCAACTTTGTAATCCCGTGTGCCTTTAAACATCATATGCTCAAGCATATGTGAGATGCCTGTATTAGGGCGAGATTCGTCACTAGCACCAACCCGATACCAAAGTTGAGAAATAAATACAGGTGCACGCTTATCGGTTTTGATGATAATTTTCAGCCCATTGTCCAAGGTCGTTTGGGTGATGTTGTGTTTTTCAAGTTCAATTGCACAAGCAAAAGCACTAAAAAAGAAAGCAAAGGATAGTAAAATCAAATTTTTCATTATCAATATTATAAATGTTTAATTTTTTCAAAAAAAATAAATCCGATTTAATACAGCAGCCAACTTCTTTAAAACAGCGCTTAGCTAAATCTAGGCAAAAATTAGGTGCTGGCTTGTCGTCATTACTATTGGGTAAAAAAAACATTGATGAAGATTTGTTAGAGGCGTTAGAAATACTACTCATTACCGCAGATATTGGTATCAACACCACTGATAAAATCTTAGAATCTGTGCGTAAAAATGCCTCTCGAAAAATCCTTAAAGACTCTGATGCCTTGTATGATTTCTTAAAAGATGAATTAGCCAAATTGTTGATTGAAGATAACCAACTCAACATCAATAGCAGTGAAACTTTTGTTATTTTAGTTGTCGGTGTGAACGGCGCTGGCAAAACCACCACTATTGGCAAACTGGCTAAATCATTCCAAAACCAAGGCAAATCAGTAATGTTGGCAGCGGGTGATACTTTCCGCGCCGCCGCTGTTGAGCAGCTCAAAGTCTGGGGTAAACGCAACGATATAACGGTCGTTGCACAAGGCACAGGTGCTGATGCCGCCTCAGTCATCTTTGATGCCTACCAATCAGCACAAGCCAAAAATATCGATATTTTAATTGCCGATACCGCAGGACGCTTGCACACACAGGACAATCTTATGCAAGAATTAACCAAAATCAAGCGTGTCATCACCAAACAAAATGAAAATGCACCGCATGAAGTAATGCTGGTAATTGACGGTGGCTCAGGGCAAAATGCCATCAATCAAGCCAAAGAATTCAACAAAGCAGTTTCTTTAAGTGGTATTAGTATCACTAAACTAGACGGCACTGCCAAAGGCGGCGTGCTATTCGCCATCTCTGATGAACTCAATCTCCCTATTCGCTACATTGGCGTAGGTGAAGGGATTGACGATTTAAAACCGTTTAAAGCAAAAGAATTTATTGAAGCTTTGTTTGATTAATTTTTTTCAATGAACTTGTTAAGTTTTTGTAAGCGCTCTGTCTCTTGGTGCTTATAAAATAGCCCAATGAAACACTTAACTTTTGACGAAAAATATGCACTTATTAAAGCAAACTCATTGTCGCCATACATAACTGCCGTTGTAACCACAGGTATTTTTTGCCGGGCATCCTGCCGAGCTAAAAAACCAAAAGTGCAAAATGTGGTATTTTACGACAGTCAAAATGATGCCATTAAAGCAGGTTTTCGTCCTTGTAAAATTTGTAAACCAATGGGGATTGAAGGTAAAACACCTGACTATGTTGAAAAAATTATCCATGATTTGCAAAACGATCCTTATCTAAAAATCAAAGATTATGATTTGAGAAAACGAGGTATTGAGCCTAACAAAATTCGCCGCTGGTTTAAGGTTAATCATAATATGACCTTTCACGCTTATCAAAGAATGTTCAGAATTAACAAGGCTTACAATCAAATAAAAGGCGGAAATTCTATCACTAATACCGCTTTTGGACTGGGCTATGAGAGTTTAAGTAGCTTTAATCAAGGCTGGAAAAAGCTCTTCGGAACAAGTGATAAAAAGACAAATAAAATCGTGATTAATATCATTCGTTTTCCTACTAAAATTGGCACCATGTTTGCTTGTGCTACCACAAAGGGCTTGTGCTTATTGGAATTTAGTGATAGACGAATGTTAGAGACTGAATTTAAGGATTTGTGCGCTCGACTAAATGCGGTGATTTTGCCGGGTAGCAATCCATATTTGGACTTAGTGCAAATACAAATCGCAGAATATCTGGATGGCAAACGCAAAAATTTTGACCTTGATTTACACATGGTAGGCACCGATTTCCAGCGACAAGTGTGGCAAACCTTACTTAAAATCCCATATGGAAAGACTTGGAGTTACAAATACGAGGCAGAATTTATGCATAAACCAAGCGCTATTCGTGCAGTTGCCAGTGCCAATGGTTGTAACAAAATTGGCTTAATTGTGCCTTGTCATCGTGTCATCGCCTCAGATGGATCGCTCGGTGGTTATGGCGGCGGATTAGACAGAAAACAGTTTTTATTAACCTTAGAAAATAACAATAATTAAAAGTCTTAATGACTGCTTAAATAAATGTTATCATTGCCTTTGTAACTTGAGGAGTGCTAATGAAAAAAATTTTATACTTATTGCTGATATTAGTTTTTTCTCATTCTACTTATGCGGTAGAGAATAACACGCTATTTGACCAGCACTTTAATGATTATTCTGAAAATCTAGAAGATGCTATTGATGCCAAAAAAGAGGGGATTTTTATCTTTTTTCACATGGAAGAGTGTCCATTTTGCCAAAAAATGCGCCGTAATGTTCTGAGCCAAAAGCCTGTGATTGATTATTTTAAGCAGAATTTCTTAAACTTTGAAGTAGATATAGAGTCCAGCGTGGATTTGACTGATTTTAACGGCAACGACACTTTAGAGAAAATCTTTGCTCAACGCCATAATCTAGTTGGTGCCACACCTGTGCTCGCTTTTTTTGACTTAACTGGCAAGCGCATGGTACGCCGTACGGGTTTTGCCAATGAAAAAGACTTTTTACTGTTAGCAAATTATTTCGTTGAAAAAGCTTATAAAGATGAAAAATTTATACGCTATAAACGCAAACATCGGTGATTTTACTAATACCTAACTACCGCCTAAAAAGCTTGATAATCTTTGGATTTTTTGCATTCTCATCGCTTACCACAGCCGCTAAAACCCCCAATCCACTAAGCTTAGAGCAAGCATTTAAAATTGGGGAAAATCAAAGTTTTGAGGTGCAAAAACAACAATTAGCCATCAACGAAGGTTTGATTGACTTGCAAAGTGCGCAATCCAGTTTTGATTTTCAAGCTAACTTGGATTTGCAATTAGCACAAAGAAAGGAATTTTCTAATGGTGTTAATAATTCTCATGCCTTTATTCGCCTTGAAAAAACCCTGTTTGAGCAAAATGCTGATATTGATATTGGCACGGCTCAGCAAACAATTACCAGTGCCAAACAAGCCTTAGCCTATCTAAAAAAAGAGAAAAATATTGATATTATGAGTCGTTTTTTTGAGGTGATTTTAGTAGATATGCAGCTTGAAACCATGCTTGAACGCTTGGCAATCTCCGCCATTCAGGCAAACGATGTGCGAGATGATTTTGATATTAATAAAGCATCAGAGGTAGAGTTACTTGGCAAGCAAGCCATCACTCAACTAGATGTGAGCAGGCGCATAAGAATTGAGGCGCAACAAATCCTTAAGCGTGCAGAATTAGCAGATATTTTAGGCATTAAATACGAAGATCGCCCCGATGATTTGGTAAAGCCCAAGTTAAAGCATTATTTTTCTAAAGTGTTGGCCTCACTTGACGAATTAAGAGAAAGCGCCTTTAAAAACAACGCCGAACTACAAATTATGCGCCAAAATTTATCCTCGCTAAAACGCCAAATTAGTCACCATAAAAGTGATTACGGCGTGGTTATTAAAGGCAATATCAGAGTAGGAGAGCAAGCCTATCAGCGTGATAAAAATAGCAATTTACGCTTTGGTATCAACTTAACTATGCCGCTCGGCGAAGACAACAGTAAACGGCAAACTATTGCAAAACTGAAAGTTCGGATGAAACAGGTTGCGCTTGAAATCAAACAATTCAAACAAAATCTATCCTCGAAAATACTCACCTTTTGGCTTACGCTAAACGAGCTAAAACAAGTTCAAATATCACTCGCCACTGAGCTTGATTATCGTGATTTATACCTTGAACGCGCCAGAGCAAATTACGAAATGGAGCTAGAAAGTGATATTGGCGATGCGCTCATTCAGCTCACCAATACCGAATATAAACTGGCAAAAAACCAGTTCGATTTTGTTATTTGGTTTGAAAAACTTGCCTTACTCACAGGAGAAATACAATGAAAAATAAACTAATATTTTTACTATCATTAATGAGCATAAATGCACTAGCGCTGGATATATACCCGCTGGTTTCTGGTGAGATTACCCTGATTAAGCCTGCGGGAACTGCTGTCAAGCAAGGGGATTTGTTGATACAAATTGACAACACGCAAGCAAAATTAGAGCTGGATTATCTAAAAGCACTGCAAAAAACTTACCAGCAAAATTTTGACGACAAGCAGTTAGAACTCCAACAAACGCAAGAGTTGTACGACCGCTTGGTCTCTTCACACAGGGATTTAGATATCGTACAATTGATTTTTGACAAAGCCAAACGCGAATTAGAAGCGCATAGTATTAAGGTCAAAATTGCTGAAATTGAATTGACAAAATACCAAATCCACGCCCCTATTTCTGGCACGATTCAAGCCACGCCAAATTTAAGAAATGCTGCCAATATCAACGCACCAAAAGTATTGATGGTATTGGAATAGACTACTTTCTAGTGTTTTTCTCAATACGCAATACAGCCAGCATAATCACCAATATCATAAATATAGCCAGCGCTTCCCAGATTGCAAAATAGGCTGATTTTTCTATTCTCAATGAGCCAATTTGTAAAAAATTGCGCTGGTCTTTTCCTTTCATCTTTTGGAAAAAAGCCCGATCATGCCATTTGATAAAATTATCCATATCAATTTCACCGCCAACATTTGCAACTTGTTTGGTTAATTTTGCCAAAGATTTAACATAAGTCAGTTGCAATGATTGGGGAAATTGATTTAATTTAGTCCTAGTTGAAATCTTAACTTTCTGCCTAAGGTCAGTCTTATCGACAACTTTATCAGACAAATTACTCAAAGCGTTAACAATGTTGTCTATATACACATTAAATGTTTGGTTAAAACGCTGGTTATTGCTTAGGTCTTTGCCAATCCTTGTCTCCTGAGTGCGTATTAGTTTTTGGTAATCAGCAAGTTTAATTGTCGGCATTTCAACCTTATCATCAGCTTTAATATTGATTTTGTTATAGCCTACAGAAACTGCCACAACCAATACAATAATTGCAAACAACAAACCTATGGTTTGCGTAATTTTAAGAAAACTTTTTTCGATAAATCCTAACATAGTACTGCCTCTTTTTTTTAAAAATATCGCTTATTTTAAAATATCTCGTGCACCCATTTCAATTAATTTATCTGCTAGCTGTGTGCCCAGCACTTCAGCAGCATCAGCATCAGCAGCATCAGCAGACATCTGATGCTTTAAAATCACCCCAGAATCTACATTACCCACTAAACCTGTTAAGCTGAGCTGGTTGCCACTCAGCGTTGCAAATCCTGCAATTGGCACCGAACATCCGCCCTCTAAGCGTGCATTCATTGCCCGTTCTGCACGCACTCTGTAAGTCGCCTCTTGGTCGATTAATGGGCTGATTAAAACTAGAATTTCCTCGTCATTCTCACGAATCTCAATACCAACTGCACCCTGCCCTACCGCTGGTAATGATTGTTCGGCGGGTATTTGCTGTTTAATTCTGTCTTCAAAACCTAGACGAATAAGCCCAGCACACGCCAAAATAATACCGTCAAACTCGCCATTATCCAATTTTTGTAACCGCGTATTAACATTGCCACGCAAATCTAGAATTTCTAAATCAGGACGAATGGCTTTAAGCTGGACAATACGGCGCATTGAGCAAGTGCCTACTTTGGCATTTTGTGGCAAATTATCAATACTATCAAAATGATTAGAAACAAAGGCATCGAATGGATTTTCACGCTTTAAAATCGCACCCAGTGTAAACCCTTGAGGGATTTCATACGGCACATCCTTCATAGAATGCACGGCAATATCGGCTACACCTTCCATCATTCCTACTTCTAACTCTTTAATAAACAAACCTTTTCCGCCAATTTTAGACAACGGGGAATTTAAAATCTGATCACCTTTAGTGGTCATTTTTACCAGCTCAACTGTCAAATCTGGGTGGTGATATTCCAGCTTTGACTTTACATATTCTGCCTGCCAAAGCGCCAAGGGACTTTTGCGTGTAGCGATTTTTAGTGTTTTCATATAAAATACTAACTTTAAAGAGTAAACTATTTTACTGATGTTAATAGACGCAAAAGATTTTTTTGCCGATGGGCAAACGGCAAAACGCAAACAAATACCCATTTTGGTCATATTTTCGGCACCAAATTGCCTCTACTGTGAGTTGGTTAAACAGGAAGTGATTGAACCAATGAGTGAATTAGAAGAGTATAGAGACAAGGTAATTTTGCGTCATGTTTTTTATTCTTCATTAAAAGATGTGGTTGATTTTTCAGGTCAAATCAGCAATCACTCTAAATTTAGTTTTATCTACGATGCTAATTTTTACCCAGCATTGATGCTACTTGACAATAAGGGCAATATCCTTGGTAAAAAAATCGGCGTTACCTTGATTGAGACTTATTGGACCGAATTAGACACCTTGATTGCACAAGCAACCAAACAACTTAAGGCAGTATTATGATACCAACCAATCAATCTTGGGGCGGACGCTTCAGCCAACCAACCGACGAATTTGTAAAGATTTTTGGTGCCTCAGTATTTTTTGATAAAATCCTTGCCCCTTATGATATCGCTGGCTCGATTGCACACGCCACTATGCTATACGAAGTTGGTATTTTAACCGATGAGGAAAAATCACAAATTATTAAGGGCTTGAATACCATTCTTGCAGAGATTAAAGCCGATAAATTTAACTGGTCAATCGACTTAGAAGATGTGCATATGAATATCGAAGCTCGCTTGGTAGAGATGATTGGCAATGCAGGCAAAAAACTACACACAGGGCGCTCACGCAACGATCAAGTGGCAACCGATATTCGTCTATATTTGCGCGAGCAAATTGATGCTATCAGCAGTGAAATCAAACGCCTGCAAATAGCACTACTTGATTTGGCTGAAACAGAAACCAACACTATATTACCTGGATTTACACACCTGCAAGCCGCACAGCCTGTGAGTTTTGCTCATCATATGATGGCGTATTTTGAAATGCTGTCTCGTGATGCTGAGCGCTTGGTCGATTGTCGCAAACGCATGAATTCTATGCCGCTAGGATCGGCTGCATTAGCGGGGACAACTTACCCCATTAATCGTAGTCGCACAGCAACATTATTAGGCTTTGAAAATAGTTGTAATAATTCATTAGACGGCGTTAGTGATCGGGATTTTGCCATTGAGTTTTTATCCGTAGCAAGCATCATTATGATGCACCTATCGCGTTTTTCTGAGGAATTGATTTTGTGGTCAAGTGCGCAATTTGATTTTATTGAGTTGCCTGATAGCTTCTGCACAGGTTCATCGATTATGCCACAAAAGAAAAACCCCGATGTGCCAGAATTAGTGCGTGGAAAAACAGGTCGTGTATATGGCAATTTGACTTCGATGCTAACGATTATGAAATCTCAACCACTGGCTTACAACAAAGACAATCAGGAAGACAAAGAGCCACTATTTGACACAGTTGATACCCTTAAGGCTTGTTTGCGTGTGTTTGGCGATATGGTGCCAACCATCCGAACCAAACGCGATAATATGTACAACGCCGCCAAAAAAGGCTATACCACGGCGACCGATTTAGCCGATTATTTGGTTAAAAAAGGTCTGGCGTTTCGTGATGCACACGAAGTGGTGGGAAAATCAGTCGCCTACGGTATTCAAGAGAAAAAAGACCTTAGTGAATTAAGCCTAGAAGAATTGCAAAAATTTAACGCAGATATTGAGAGCGATGTGTTTGATATTCTTTCTTTAGAAGGCTCACTTTGTGCACGCGACCATCTCGGTGGCACTGCGCCAAAGCAAGTCATACAAGCCATTAAAACTGCACGAAAAGCCCTTAAATGAAAATAGTTTTTGCAGGTACACCTGAGTTTTCAGTCGGTGTTTTAACGGCATTGATTGATGCTAGGCACGATATTGTTGGCGTATATTGCCAGCCCGACCGCCCCAAAGGTCGTGGCAGAATACCAACCCTTTGCCCTGTTAAAGTAAAAGCACTGGCGCACAATCTGCTTGTTTTACAACCAGAAAGCCTTAAAGACGAAAGCACACAAATTGAACTCAAAAACCTAAACGCCGATATTATGGTAGTGGTGGCTTACGGTCAACTATTGACAAAATCTATATTAGACACACCAAAATACGGATGCCTCAATATTCACGCCTCACTATTGCCTCGTTGGCGTGGCGCAGCGCCAATTCAACGAGCTATTCTCGCAGGCGACAAAACCACAGGTATCGGTATTATGCAAATGAACGAAGGCTTGGATACGGGCGATATTTTGCTAGAAAAACCCTGCGAAATTACCAATACCGACACCGCACAATCTTTGCATGACAAACTCGCTATACTGGGTGCAGATGCCATTGTTGAGGCTTTAAAAAATCTTAAAGATTTATCGCCCACAGCGCAAAACAAGGCAGGGGCTACTTATGCCAAAAAACTCAAAAAAGAAGAGGCATGGGTAGATTGGACGCAATCCGCCGTACAAATTAGTCGCCAAATCAGGGCGTTTAACCCCTATCCCATCGCCCAAACCCATGCGAGTAGTGACAAATTTGATACCCAAGTTTTGCGTATTTTATCCACTTCTATAATAGACAATTTTAGAAGCAAGGCCTCTAAAAGTCCGGGAGGAATCATTGAATCCACTAAAGGTACTTGCTTCGTGACAACGGGTGACGGGCTGTTAAGTTTAGAGACTGTGCAGCTGGCAGGCAAAAAAGCACTCAATATTAAAGACTTTAGCAACGCCTACCAACTGACAAAACTCAAATAGAGACCTTTGCATAAATAGGGATGATTAGCAAAATTCAATTTTTGCCAGATTGGTGATTTTATTAAACCTTGTCCTAGCAGGGCTAAGGCTGGGTTTAAAAAATCGCCAAGCGGGTGAAAAGTGGATTTTTGATGATTATTCATATTTATGCAAAGGTCTCAAATAATCATACCACTCAAATCTGATAAATAAATTCGATGCTATCACCCATCACTCTATCCTACCTTTCATTGGACTAATCATCAATATTGCATTTATTCCCGCCTATCTTATTCTTTAATATTAGGATTAATCCACTGAATACTGTGCCAGTGGTATCTGCCTTTTTGTTTGCTAGGCAAGGTGCAGTTGTATTTACTACGACGATGTGTTAAAGGTTTTTTGGCAGTAATAGTAACACTTTGGCTACCTTGCCACACCATGGTTACGCCGCCATTGGCAAAGCAATTTAGGTTGGCTTTTTGGTGTTTGTTAAGGGATTTAGAGAATTCTAGAGTTAAGGTTGGTGGATTTTGAGTAAAGATTGGATGGGTGATTTTGGCTTTAATTGGCATGGGTAAAGTGTTAACTTTGGTTTTAAAACTGGGCATTTTGGCATAATGTGCTGCCATAGGAAAGCGGGGGAGATTTTGCTGATGACTGGCTTTGGAGATTACGCCAGAATGTTGTCCAAATGCCGTGTAACCCATTTTTTTAACTTGTTCTAAGATGGTTAAACTCGCTTCACCATAAGGATAAGCAAGGATTTTATGACGCTTGCCTAATTTTTGATTAAGTCGTTTTTGCGCTTGTTGGATTTGCGTTTGAATTTGCGATGCGTCTAAATCTAAAAAATGCGAATGGTCGGTGCCATGGTTGTAAAATTGCATGGTTTCACCTTGGATATCACGCATTTGTTGCCACGACATCATAGCTTTATATTTCTTATCAATAGCCTCGGTAGGGACAAAAACACTCATCGACATTTGATATTTTTTTAGCAATGGATAGGCATTTTTAGCAATGGATTGATAAGCATCATCGGCTGTTAATACCACACATTTGTTAGGTAGATTGTCATTATCTAAGCGCTCAAGCATGGTGTTGAGCTTAAGCACCTGAAAATCATTGTCTTGCAAATATTGTAAATGTTGCTCAAATAATTTAGGGCTGATACTGGTTGATTTTGGTGTGGTGTCAGAAAAATGATGATACAACAAAACCACGCAGTTATTGGCGCTTACAGACAACGGAAACAGCATTAATATAATGAGACCTTTGCATAAATAGGGATGATTAGCAAAATTCAATTTTTGCCAGATTGGTGATTTTATTAAACCTTGTCCTAGCAGGGCTAAGGCTGGGTTTAAAAAATCGCCAAGCGGGTGAAAAGTGGATTTTTGATGATTATTCATATTTATGCAAAGGTCTCATAATAAACTTAAACATTTTTAGCCCCCTTAAAACCGATTTGTCGCCAAGCCTCATACGCCACAATAGAGGCGCAATTAGACAGATTTAAACTACGAGAGCCCTCTTGCATTGGTAAAGTAATGCCTGTAAATTTATCCAGTATTTCTATTGGCAAACCTCGTGTTTCTGGACCTAAAAGTAGCGAATCATTGACTTGATATTCAACCTCTGTATAAACGGTTTTAACCTTAGAACTCACAGCAAAAATACGCTCAGGTTTGGCTTTGTCTAAATAATCCTCAAAATTCTCATATTCACGCACGCACACAAGCTCTTTGTAATCTAGCCCTGCCCTGCGTAATTTTTTATCCTCCATTTCAAAGCCATAAGGTTTAATAAGGTGTAAATTTGCACCCATATTGGCACACAGGCGAATAATGGCACCGGTATTGTTGGGTATTTCAGGCTCAAATAACACTAAATTTAACATAATATTTTATTTTTTTGACTTGATAAGTTGATAATCATCCCATAAATAATGTTTAGATAATTAAAAAAGTAAAATGAAATGGACATTAATAAACTAACTTCACAATTTCAGCAAAACTTGGGCGCTGCGCAATCTATTGCGATTAACAAAAATCATACCGTTATCGAAGGTGTGCATGTATTAAGTGCGATGCTCAGCGATTATGCTTCCAGTGTGAGTAATATCATTAGAACACTGAGCATAAATACCAAACAGCTTAAAACCAATGTCGATAAAGCCATTGATAATTTAGCCGTGGTGAGCAATCCGAATGGTGATATTAACATCTCGCAAAACTTATCAAAACTGTTAAATATCGCTGAAAAATTAGCAACAGACAAAGGCGACAGTTATTTGTCCACTGAGTTATTTTTACTGGCAATTATTGATGGTAGTGATGCCACTACAATATTGTTAAAAGACTTAGGTGTTGATAAGCAAAGTTTATCCACTGCCATTGACAACCTTAGAGGAGGAGAAACCGTGAACGACCAAAATGCAGAAACCCAAAGAGAATCCTTAAACAAATACACCCTTGACCTTACTCAGCAAGCACAGGATGGAAAACTTGACCCTGTGATTGGGCGAGATGGTGAAATCCGCCGTGCCATTCAAGTTTTACAACGCCGTACCAAAAATAACCCTGTGTTAATTGGCGAACCTGGTGTGGGCAAAACTGCAATTGCCGAAGGCTTGGCACAACGCATTATCAACAATGAAGTGCCAGAAGGTATTAAAGGTAAGCGGTTATTGTCACTAGATATGGCGGCATTAGTGGCAGGAGCAAAATACCGAGGCGAGTTCGAGGAACGCCTCAAAGCGGTATTAAAAGAATTAGAAGCTGAGCAAGGGCAGGTGATTTTATTTATTGACGAATTACACACCATGGTCGGCGCAGGAAAGGCCGACGGCGCAATGGATGCAGGTAATATGCTCAAACCAGCACTGGCTCGTGGTGATTTGCACTGTATGGGTGCAACCACGCTGGATGAATATCGCCAATATATCGAAAAAGATGCCGCCTTAGAGCGTCGTTTCCAAAGAGTGTTAGTAGATGAGCCGACCGAACAAGACACGATTGCCATTTTGCGTGGACTGAAAGAAAAATACGAAGTGCATCATGGGGTGGAAATCACCGACCCTGCAATTATTGCCGCTGTTAGCTATTCAATCAGATACATTACTGACAGACAACTGCCTGATAAAGCCATTGATTTAATCGATGAAGCGGCCTCACAAATTCGCATGGAAATTGATTCAAAACCAGAATCAATGGACAAACTTGACCGCAAATTAGTACAACTCAAAATTGAGCGTATGGCGCTTAAAAAAGAGAAAGACAAGGCCTCTAAAGTACGATTCAAGGAATTACTTGAGTTGATTAAATCCTTGGAAAAAGAATATGCCGATTTGGAAGAGATTTGGAAAAAAGAAAAATCCGTGGTGCAAGGTGCGCAACACTTAAAAGAAGAGCTGGAACAAGCAAAAGCAGCGCTTGAGTTGGCAAGTCGCAATAATGATTTAGCCAAAATGAGTGAACTGCAATACGGCAAAATTCCAGAATTAGAAACCAAAATCACCGAAGCAGAATCTGCTAGCGTAGAAGAAATGACGCTACTTCGTAACAAAGTTACCGAAGACGAAATCGCCCACATTGTTGCCCGCTGGACGGGAATTCCTGTGGATAAAATGATGGAAGGCGAGCGGGATAAACTGTTGCAAATGGAGCATATTATTCACCAGCGACTGGTTGGTCAAGATAAGGCGGTTAAAGTGATTTCTGATGCAGTTCGTCGCTCTCGTGCTGGGTTGTCTGACCCAAATCGCCCTGATGGCTCGTTTATGTTCATGGGCCCAACTGGTGTGGGAAAAACTGAACTCACCAAAGCCTTGGCGGACTTTTTATTTGACACCGAACAGGCTATTATTCGAGTGGATATGAGCGAATTTATGGAAAAGCACTCAGTCGCTCGCCTAATTGGCGCACCCCCAGGCTATGTGGGCTACGAGCAGGGTGGGGTTTTAACCGAGGCTGTTAGACGCAAGCCATATTCTATTATTTTGCTTGATGAAGTGGAAAAAGCCCATCCGGATGTATTTAATATTTTGCTTCAAGTGCTAGATGACGGTCGCCTAACTGATGGGCAAGGTCGCACCGTGGACTTTAAAAACACGGTAATTGTGATGACCTCTAACCTTGGATCTCACCTTATTCAGGAAAATCCTGGCAAGGACATGACCCAAGAACTCACGCAAATTGTTGGTGAACATTTTCGTCCTGAGTTTGTCAATCGTATTGATGAAATTGTTATCTTTAACAATCTTGAAAAAGAGCAAATCAAAGGCATTGCTGCATTGCAAATTGAGATTTTACAATCCCGTTTGGCTAAAATGGATCTCAAACTTGAACTGGATGATGGGGCAATGACATTAATTGTTGACCGAGGCTACGACCCCGTATTTGGCGCCAGACCACTCAAACGCACCATTCAAAGATTGCTTGAAAATCCACTTTCTCAAAAAATACTGGCTGGCGAATTTATCTCAGGGACAGTCATTCACGGTAGCGTGGTGAATAACGAGATTGTATTTGCTTAAAGAAATAACTTGATATAATCAACCACCATGGAAGATTACATCAAAATCACAAAAAACGGACTGTGGAACAATAACCAAGCCCTAGTTGCACTTTTGGGCTTGTGCCCTTTACTCGCAGTAACCAGTAATATCGTCAATGCGATTGGGCTAGGACTGGCAACTACCTTTGTTTTGGTGGCCTCAAACACCACTATTTCGATTTTTCGCCACTATATTCGCAAGGAAATTCGCATTCCTGTGTTTGTCTTGCTCATCGCCTCGTTTGTTACCATTGTCGAGCTGGTTATGCAGTCATATTTCTATGATTTGTATTTAATATTGGGCATTTTCGTGCCGCTGATTGTAACCAATTGTGCTATTTTAGGCAGGGCTGAAGCGTTTGCTAGCAAAAATTCGTGGGATAAATCCCTGTTAGATGGGCTAATGATGGGTGTCGGCTTTTCAATTGTGCTTGTTATTCTCGGTGCTATGCGTGAGTTGATTGGCTCTGGCACCTTGTTTGACCAATCGGCTTTATTATTGGGTGATTTAGGCAGCACATTGAGCGTTACCGTATTTACAGACTACCAAGGTACATTAATGGCAGTTCTGCCGCCGGGCGCATTTATTGGCTTGGGTTTAATCGTTGCAATCAAAAATCTCATTGATCAAAAATTATCTCAAAAATCAGTCTAAAGACATCGCTCAGTTATTGTCTTTAACACTGGGGAAAAACCACGCATGGCTACTGGCAAATGACGATTATCAACTCAGTGAAACGCAGGCGTGCCAGCTCAATGCACTGATAAAAAAGCGTGAACAAGGCGTGCCATTCGCCTATTTAAGTGGTACAAAGGGGTTTTATCACTTGGATTTTAAAGTAACGCCTGACACCCTTATTCCCCGCCCAGAAACTGAACTTTTAATCGATATTGTGCTAGATTTATTCGCCGACAAAACCAAACCTTGTCATTTACTAGATTTAGGCACAGGCAGTGGCATCATCGCTATTACGCTAGCAGACAAAAATCCACATTGGCACATTACAGCCACTGATTTTTCCAAAAAAGCACTGACAGTGGCAAAGCAAAATGCCACGATTGTTACTAATGAAATTGATTTTCAACAAGGTAGTTGGTTTGAAGCTGTGCCCAATACGCATTTTGATTTGATTATTTCCAATCCGCCTTATATCGAACAAGGCAGTTCCTATCTAAAGAATTTAACTTACGAACCTCAAAGCGCACTGACCTCTGGTAAAGACGGCTTAGACGCTATTCGCCTGATTATTGAGAACGCACCTAAATACCTTAACAAACAAGGTTATCTTTTATTAGAACACGGCTTTAATCAGCAGCAAGAAATCGCACAATTATTGGAAAAAGATTTTTTTAATATCCAAACATTTAATGACTATAATTATAACCAACGCGCCATCTTCGCACAACTTAAACTTTGAGGAAAGAAAATGAAACAAATAATCCAAATATTCGCCCTATCAATATTAAGTGCATCTGCTGCCGCTGGCTGGTTTGGCGATGATGACAAAGCAACCAGCACAAAACAAGATACCCAAACCTACACACTTAACTTAGCTGAAACTTGGCCAAGCAATTTCCCAATCTTTGGCGATTCCACTAAAAATTTCAAAAAACTGGCAGAGACTATGTCAAATGGCAGATTAAAAATCCGTATTGACTCTAAAAACAAACACAAATCCGCACTCGGTATTTTTGACTTTGTCAAATCAGGGCAATACGACCTCGGGCATTCTGGCTCATATTATTGGAAAGGCAAAGACATCAACACCCTGTTTTTCACCTCTATGCCCTTTGGTATGACCACCCCCGAACAACACGCTTGGTTTGAATACGGTGGCGGACAAGAACTGATGGACAAAGTCTATGCCAAACATGGACTAAAATCCATCATCGGCGGCAGCACAGGCAACCAAATGGGTGGCTGGTTTCAAAAAGAAATCAACTCAATTGCCGACCTTCAAGGCTTAAAAATGCGCATCCCCGGCTTTGCAGGTGAAATCATGGCAGAAGTCGGCGCCAAACCCACCAATATCCCAGCAGGCGAGCTCTACACCGCACTAGATCGTGGCACAATTGATGCACTGGAATGGGTTGGCCCTTCATTAGACCTAAGAATGGGTTTCCACAAAGTTGCCCCCTATTACTACACTGGTTGGCACGAACCCGGCGCCGAGTTACAATTCTTAATTAACCTGAAGAAATACAACGCTTTGCCCAAAGACTTGCAAACTATTCTAATCTCGGCAATGAAGTTATCTGCCTATCAGATGTACGCACAATCCGAACACGAAAGCGCCAAAAACTGGGCAACGATGAAACAAGACTATCCCAACATTAAAGTCAAAACCTTCCCCAAACCCGTCTTTGATGCACTCAGAACAGCAAACGACAAATTACTCAAAAGACTAGCTGCAAACAACCCACTCTCCAAAGAAATCATTAAATCCCAATCCAACTATCTCAAAAAAGCGCGTGCTTGGACGACCATCTCAGACCAAGCCTACCTAAACTCCCAATCCAAATAAATTGAAGTATTACACCCAATGGTTAGAGCGCCTAATCGTTGGGCTACTGTTACTCACGATTTTCAATGTTTTCCTTGATGTCGTGCTTCGTTACGCCTTCAACGCCTCCTCCATCGCCTTGCAAGAGATGGAGTGGCACCTATTCTCAGCTATGTTTCTGCTTGCAATCTCCTATACCCTGCAAAAAGACGCTCATGTCAGGGTGGATATTTTCTACGCCAACTTTGCCAAAAAAACACAAGCCCTAATCAACATCCTCGGCTTCATCTTGTTCATCCTGCCCATCAGCCTGCTCATCACCTATTACGGCATTGATTTCGCCTACAACGCTTATACTATCAACGAACAAAGCGGCGACCCTGGTGGATTAACCCAGCGTTTTATCATCAAGAGTATCATCCCCATCAGTTTCATCCTAGTCATCATTTCCGGCACAATTTTTGCCAAAAACAACTACGAAGTGCTAAAACAATGATTGGCTTAATCATGTTCGCCATCACCTTAATACTGCTAATGGTCGGCTTCCCCGTGGCATTCACCTTCGCAGGTGTAGCCGTTATCTTCGGCATCTTCTCCGAGGGCATTGATTTATTCGGTTTTATGCCTTATCGCATTATGAGCGTCATGCAAAACACCATTCTCATGGCAGTCCCGCTGTTTATCTTTATGGGTATCATCCTACAAAAAACCCGCCTCGCCGAGCAACTATTAGAAGCCATGGGCGATTTATTCGGCAATATCCGTGGTGGCTTGGCCGTCTCCACCATCCTAGTCGGCTCACTGCTCGCCGCCTCCACAGGCGTTGTCGGTGCCAGCGTCATCGCCATGGGGGTGATTTCCCTGCCCGTTATGCTCAAACATAACTACAAAAAAAACCTAGCCACAGGCGTTATCTGCGCCTCGGGCACACTGGGGCAAATCATCCCACCCTCTATCGTCTTAATCATCTTGGCAGATGTCTTAGGTGTGCCAGTCGGGGATTTATTCCACAGTGCAGTTATGCCTTCTTTGGTTTTGGTCGGGGGCTATATCACCTATGTTTTGTTTATCGCCCATTTTGACAAAACAGCTGCCCCCGCCTTTGTCAGCAAAAGCCAGCACTTACCCAATATTCAAAAATACATCCTAGTCGCCAAAGCCATCATTCCCCCCATCACTCTTATCATTGCTGTGCTCGGCTCCATCTTCTTAGGCATTGCCACCCCCACAGAATCCGCCTCCATCGGTGCCGTCGGCGCTTTAATCCTCGCCCTATTCTACCAACGACTAAACTGGGACATCCTCTACCAATCAAGTATTGAAACCCTCAAAGTCAGCGCCATGGTATTTGCCATTCTCATCGGTGCCACCGCCTTTTCCATGGTTTTCACCTACAGCGGCGGCGACACATTAGTAGAGGAGTTTGTGATGGGTTTGCCCGCCAAAGAAATGAGCTTTATCCTCATCTCTATGGGCATCATTCTCATCCTCGGCTTCTTCATCGATTTTGTAGAAATCTCACTCATCATCGTCCCTATCTTCTACCCCATTGCCCTCTCACTCGGCATTGATATGCAATGGTTCGCCATCCTCATCGCCATGAATCTACAAACCTCATTCCTCACCCCGCCCTTCGGTTTCAGCCTGTTTTATCTCAAAGGTGTTGCCCCAAAATCCATCCAAACCACCGACATCTACCAAGGCGTTATCCCCTTTATCATCATCCAAGTCGCCGTCCTACTCAGCCTGATAATCTTCCCACAATGGTATGGCTTTACTGGATTTTAAACCAGATGTTTTTACATGAAAATAGCTAAGAAAATTAATGAATACTCACGCCGTACTGCCTGCCTCTATTTGTAATCATATTTATTATTATTTGCCTACAAGCACCCAAAATGACTTTTATTGAGCATAATAAAAGAATCTTTGTAAAAGGAAAAGAGTCTTTATGAGACCTTTGCATAAATATGAATAATCATCAAAAATCCACTTTTCACCCGCTTGGCGATTTTTTAAACCCAGCCTTAGCCCTGCTAGGACAAGGTTTAAGAAAATCACCAATCTGGCAAAAATTGAATTTTGCTAATCATCCTTATTTATGCAAAGGCCTCATAAAGAATAAATTAGGGAAGTCGGTCTATAAGCCGGGTTCTGTAGTTGATGGTCATTCATCTACACATATTGTTACCAATATGCTTTAGCACTCTACCCGCCACCTTGCACGAGCCACACCATGGGTGGCCTATTTGAGCTTGCTCCAAGTGGGGTTTACCTTGCCACAGTTGTCACCAACTGTGCGGTGCGCTCTTACCGCACCTTCTCACCTTTTCCCATTAATGGGTAGTCTAAATCTCTGCAGCACTTTCCGTTATGTCGCCATACCTAGCCGTTAGCTAGCACTTTGCTCTGTGGAGCCCGGACTTTCCTCTGATAGGGAAACCTACCAGCGACCATCCGACCAACTTCGTGGGTAATTATATAAGAATAATAAGCGCTTCTTTTTATATTAGAATGCTATAATATAAATATATTTTAAAAGGAGTTACAATGAAAAAAATAATACTTATGGCGTTAACTTTATCCTCTTTGAGTGCAAATGCAGCCATTTATTTAGAGTTTGAAAAATTGGAAGATGCGACTGGTGATGTCGAATCAGGTATTACTAAATGTATAGATGCCAGAGACTGTATGAGCAAGGTTAATTGGGCATGGAGGACGGGTAAAGCCGTTGATTGCGCTAGATTAACTATGTGGAGAAAGGATGCAGGCAGAGAAGCCATTAAGATATGGACAAGAGACTTTCGTTCACCTTATTGGAAAGCCAAACAAGAGGCGTTAATGTGGGGAGACGACGAAGATTAACCTAGATTTTGCACATGGATATTTGCACCCTGAGTATCCACGGCGACTGTTACTGGCATATCTTTAACTTCGAACTCATAAATAGCTTCCATGCCCATTTCTACAAAGGCTATTTTTTTGGCTTTTTTAATGGATTTAGAAATCAGGTAAGCCGCACCGCCCACGGCAATCAAATAACTGGCCTGATGTTTTTTGATACTTTGCGTGGTTGCCGTACCTCGCTCGGCTTTTCCAATCATGCCAAGTATGTCCGTCTCCTCTAGCATCATATCAGTGAATTTATCCATGCGTGTGGCTGTGGTAGGACCCGCAGGACCAATTACCTCATCGCCCACAGCATCCACCGGACCAACATAATAAATAAATTTATTCTTAAAATCTACACCTTCAGGCAGGCCTTCGCCATTGCCTAGCATTTGCTTAAGACGGTTATGTGCTGCGTCTCTGCCAGTAATAAGTGTGCCAGTGAGTAACAAGGTGTCACCAATATTCCACTGAGTCATTTGTTGACGAGTGAGTGTGTCTAAATCAACTTTTTTATACTTAGAGTAATCCATTTCTAGCTCAGGATAGATACTCATATCTACTTCTGGCAGAGTTGCTACGCCTGAGCCGTCCATAGAAAAATGCAGATGACGAGTAGCAGCACAGTTTGGAATCATAGCAACAGCTTGAGAAGCGGCGTGGGTTGGGTAGTCTTTAATCTTGACATCTAACACAGTAGTTAAACCGCCTAAGCCTTGAGCACCAATACCAAGATTGTTGATTTTTTCCATCAATTTTAGGCGTAGTTTTTCTAGATTGCTTGGGTTTATTTTTTGGGCAATGTCTTGAATATCAATCGGATCCATTAAGCTTTCTTTTGCCATAAGCATGGCTTTTTCAGCCGTACCGCCCACACCAATACCAATAATGCCTGGCGGACACCAGCCTGCACCCATGGTTGGAATTGTCTTAATAATCCAATCAACCACATTGCTGTCAGGCTGTAAGATGGTAAATTTTGCCTTATTTTCTGAACCACAGCCTTTGGCAGCGACGATAAAGTTAAGTCGATTGCCTTTAACCACTCTCGTATGAATAACGGCTGGCGTATTGTCTTTGGTGTTGACTCTGCTAAACAGCGGGTCTTTGACGATTGAAGCACGGAGGGGGTTTTCTGCTTTGGTGTAGGCTTGGCGAACGCCTTCATTAATCATATCCTCTAAGGACAAATCTGCCACCCAAACAATGTCCATACCTACTTCAACAAATACATTAACAATGCCTGTGTCTTGACACATTGGACGCTGTCCAATCGCTGCCATTTTTGAATTAATTAAAATTTGAGCAATGGCATTTTTAGCAGTCTGATGGGTTTCCTTCTCGTAAGCGCTTGCCATCGCTTGAATAAAATCAGGACTGTGATAGTAAGAAATATATTGCAAAGCATTAGCAACACTTTTAATTACATGATTTTGCTGGATGTTCATATTGCTTATTATCTAAGTTTTACCAATAAATCATTGAATTTTATAGTATTATATCCCTTTATTTTTATCTAATACATAAACGGAGTTTTTATGTTTAATTTTTTCAAGCCTCAAAGCCTTTCTATTGACCTTGGCACAGCCAACACACTTATTTTTATGGACGGTGAAATCGTATTAAACGAGCCCTCTGTTGTTGCCATTCATCATGAAAAAGGCGCAACAGAAGCAACTGTTATCGCAGTCGGTCAAGATGCCAAGGACATGTTAGGCAGAACACCTGGATCAATCGAGGCAATTCGCCCAATGAAAGATGGTGTTATTGCTGACTTTAAAATCACGGAAAAAATGTTGCAGCACTTTATTAAGAAAGTCCTACATTCTAGATTTTTCTCACCCAGCCCTAAAGTGCTTATTTGCGTACCTTGTGGTGCCACCCAAGTAGAACGCCGTGCAATCAAAGAAAGTGCAGTTAGTGCAGGTGCACGAGATGTGTATTTGATTGAAGAACCAATGGCAGCGGCACTGGGTGCTGGCATGGCAATTAACAAAGCCTCAGGCGCTATGGTTATTGACATCGGTGGTGGTACAACAGAGATTGCGATTATGTCACTCAACGGCATTGTTTATTCTGACTCACTGCGGGTGGGTGGTGATGTATTTGACGACCATATTGTTAAATTTGTGCGTAGAGAACACGGTATTATTATTGGCGAATCTACTGCCGAAAAAATCAAAAAAGAGGTGGGCTCAGCTTTTACAGCAAGTGCGGTTAAAAAAATACAATTTAGAGGTCGAGATGTTGCTAAAGGCATTCCAGTAGCCTTTGAAGCTACCAATACAGAAATTCGAGGCGCTCTACAAGAGCCTCTGGCAACCGTTGTTGGTGCAGTTAGGATAGCATTGGAGCAAACACCGCCAGAACTGAGCTCTGATATTGCAGAAAATGGCTTGGTATTAACCGGAGGTGGTGCGCTGTTAGATGGTTTAGATAAACTTATCGGTAAAGAGACTAAGCTACCGGTGCGTATTGCCGATGACCCTTTAACTTGTGTGGCTCGTGGTGGTGGTATCGCCCTAGATATGATTAGCCAACACAACATAGGATTCTTAGCAGCGGAATAATATCCCATAAGTATTTAGGGGTTTTATGCAAGGATTTTTAAAACTTTTTACACCCATCATGATTGCGATTTTTATGATCTTTTCAGATTATAAATTTTCCTATCTAGATAGCCTAAAACAATCCATTGCTATACTTATCTCACCCGTATACTTAGTGGTCAATCTGCCCTCTCAACTCTATATTTGGATTAGCGATCAAGGTACCACAAAGCAACTTCTATTAAGCCAAAATAAGCAATTTAAGGCTGAATTAGCACGCTTAAAGGTTAGCTTGCAAGACCATAGCGCCCTACTATTAGAGAACCAAAAACTCACTCAATTATTAAAATCACGCTATCAACTTGATAAAGAGGAATTTATATTAGCGCGCATTAGCTCCATCGCTCAATCGCGATTAAAAAAACAAATTGTTGTTAATAAAGGTAGTAATGATGGTATTAAAATCGGTCAAGTTGCACTAGGCGCTGACGGCATACTTGGGCAGATTATTCAGGTAATGCCCTTCTATGCAACCATATTACTGATAACTGACCCAACCCAACATATCCCTGTTAAAAACCAACGCAATGGCATCCGTGGTGTTGGTAAAGGTGTGACCTCTCATCGAGGAAAGTTAATGGTGCGATTTATCGAATCTGGGCTGGATGTGGCGCTTGGAGATGTCTTTTTAAGCAGTGCTATCGGCTCAAAATTCCCAGCAGGATATCCAGTGGGTCATGTTAGTCATATAGAAAAACAAGCAAATGATTCATTTTTAACGATTGAACTCACCCCCACTCAAACCATTGAACAGCTGGAATTTGTTTTAATTAATAACGCTATTGATAACTAGATATGGACACTCAAAGACCTTATATTTTTCTTGCTAAAATTACATTATTTACGCTCATTATCAGCGCATTGCCTTTGCCTGAAATCGTTTTAGATATTGCCCCTTTTTGGGTGTTGCTATTTTTTACTTATTGGCTGATTTATTTTAAACTTCAAGGACAATTCTTTTTTGCCTTAATATTAGGCACTTTAATTGATGTACTATATGGAGATATTTTAGGGCAAAATGCCTTAGCACTCATCTTGAGCAGTGTTTTTATTATCAAGATAAAACAATCCTTTGCTGTTTCTAATCTTAGCACCCAACAAATTTATATATTTAGCGCATCTGCCATCTATTTACTTGTATTGCTGTTGGTGCACGCCCTATCCACTCAGAGTTTTAATTTTAATTACTATTTGTTAGCTACCCTCCTATCAGGTGCATTATTTTGGCCTGTGGTGCAATCAATACTCTCGAAATGCAAACACTGATAAATATCCATGGATAAAATTAGCAACCCCGCATTAGAAAATAAAATTTTTTCTAATAGATTGATTCTGGCATTTGTTTTTATCTTTATCTTAACTTTGGTCTTAATTTCAAGACTTTACAATCTGCAAATTATCCATTACGACTATTACACCGAAGAATCTTTGGGCAATCAAATGCGACTACTGCCGATTACCCCAGTTCGTGGGAAAATTTTTGATCGTGATGGAAAAGTTATTGCCAGCAATCAACTTGCCTATAGACTCACGCTCACGCCTGAGAAAACCAAAAATATTGACGAAACATTACTATTGCTCAAGCAATATGATTTTATTAATGACAAGGATATTGGCGTTTTTAATAAAAATAAAAAACGCTATAAAAAATTCCACAATATTCCACTCAAACACAAATTAAGTGAAAAGCAAGTGGCAGAATTTTTGGTCAGTAACCGATTTATTGGGGTTGATATTGAGACTTATTTTCATCGCACCTACCCCCACAACGACTCTAGTGTTCATGTAACTGGCTATATATCCAGAATGAACAAAAAAGACAAAGCCTTCTATAACAAGAAAAATTATTTAGGCACTTCTTTTGTAGGCAAAACTGGCATTGAAAAACAATATGAAGCGCTTTTACATGGAAAAAATGGCAAGAAACAAATTGAACGCAATGTAACCGGCAGAGTGATTAATACACAGATTATTCAAGCAGCAGAAAAAGGCGCAGACCTATATCTTAGTATTGATTTAGAATTGCAAAAAAAAGCAGAATCTTTACTCAAAGGTAAGCGTGGCGCTATTGTGGCAGTAGACACCACGAATGGAGAAGTGCTGGTAATGGTAAGCACCCCAATTTATAATCCCAATTGGTTTGTAAACGGCATCTCACACAAAAATTACAAAAAATTACAAACCTCAAAAGATATTCCGCAACTTAATCGCACTATTCAAGGCTTGTATCCACCAGGCTCAACGATTAAGCCGATGGTTGCATTGGCAGGGCTTGAACAAGGTGCTATTGTTACTCATACCGAAACTTATTGCCCAGGTTTTTTCAAACTGTCTAACTTCAAGCGCAAATTTAACGACTGGAAACGCAGTGGACATGGTGTGATTGATATGAAGGGTGCAATCGCACAATCTTGCGATGTGTTCTTTTATGAACTGGCGGATAAAATGGGGATTGATGCATTACACGATGGCTTAGCATATTTCAATTTCGGACAAAAAACGGGCATTGATATCCCCGGAGAACGAGGCGGAATTCTACCTTCAAAAGCTTGGAAAAAAATCAACAAAGATGAGCCTTGGTATCGAGGAGAAACCTTGATCGCTGGGATTGGACAAGGTTTTATGACCACCAGCCCATTACAACTTGCCGTTGCTACAGCGGCTTTGGCAAATAAAGGGATAATTTTTCAACCTAAGGTGCTAAAAAGCATACAAATCCATGGGGAAACTATCAAAGAAGTAGAGAAAGGCACTCAAAGGCAAATCCCCATCAAAGACATTCATAATTGGGAAGAGGTGATTGAGGGTATGAAACTAACCATCTATGCGCCGAAAGGCACAGCCAGAAAATTAAACAAGGGCTTAAAATACACCTTGGCTGGAAAAACAGGTACGGCACAAGTATTTGGCTTAGATGCAGAGGAGCAATATATTGCCGAAAACTTAGCTGAGAACTTACGAGACCATGCGTTATTTACTGGCTTTGCGCCGATTGAAAATCCACAAATTGCGATTGCTGTTATTGTAGAAAATGCTGGTAGTGGTAGTTCAAAAGCCGCACCACTCGCTAAAGCGGTATTAGATGTTTATTTTAACAAGCATCCAGTCCAATAGATTGACGCAATAAATTTTTGTCAATTGGAAATTTTAAGGTCGTATCCATACGATAGCGCGCCTTAAGTTGGTCTAATTGTGGTTGATTAAGCTCATCGTACAGAATTATAATCTTGGCATCGGGAGATTTTCCTTCCAGCGTTGCTAAAAGTGATTCAATATTACTCACTCGGTCACGAAACTCTGGATTATGGCTAAATTCTGCCACCAATACTTGATAAATATTTTTCTTGGCAAGTTTGGTTGCTTTGCGTTGAGAGTCTTCAAAATCAACCGAAAACCCTTGTTCAATAAATAAGGTCGTAGGGTCTTCAAACCCACCTTCATCAACAAAAAACAATAAGTTAGGCATCTTGCATCTCGTAAAAAGATTGCTTAAATGCCAAAAATGTATTATTCTCAATCGCTGTGCGCATTTGTTGCATTAAATCTTGGTAATAATAAAGATTGTGAAGGGTGTTAAGCCGTGCGCCTAAAATTTCGTTTTTTCGTTGTAAATGATGTAAATAAGAACGGCTGTAATTCTGGCAAGTATAACAGCCACAGCGTGCGTCTACAGACTTGATATCTAACTTGTATTGGGCATTACGAATTTTCACAACACCACTTGAAGTGAATAAATAGCCATTTCGTGCATTGCGTGTTGGCATGACACAATCAAACATATCAATGCCTCGTTCAACTGCCTCAACTAAGTCGCTTGGCGTACCCACACCCATCAAATATCTGGGCTTGTCATCTGGCAATTGTGCGGGCAAATAGTCCAAAACTTTTATCATTTCCTCCTTTGGCTCGCCCACACTCAAGCCCCCAATTGCGTAGCCATCAAAGCCAATATTGATGAGTGCTGCGGCTGATTGGTGACGCAAATCCTCATGCATACCTCCTTGGACAATGCCAAATAATGCGCTCTTATTATTTACTTCTTGATGTGTATTTTTTGAGCGTTGTGCCCAACGCAAAGACAATTGCATAGATTGGTCTGCTGTTATTTTATCGGCTGGATAAGGCGTACATTCATCAAAAATCATGACAATATCTGAGCCCAAATCGGACTGAATTTTGATTGATTCTTCTGGACCCATAAAGATTTTAGCACCATCTTTAGGTGAGCGAAAATCTACCCCTGCTTCGCTGATTTTTCTCATCTCGCCCAAACTAAACACCTGAAAGCCACCTGAATCAGTCAAAATTGGCCCCTGCCAATGCATAAAATCATGCAAATCACCGTGTGCTTTAATCACCTCAGTACCTGGGGTAATAGACAAATGAAAAGTATTACCCAACAGTATTTGTGCACCGGTTTCTTCAACCTCTTCAGGAGTCATTGCCTTGACCGTGCCATAAGTGCCAACTGGCATAAAAGCTGGCGTTTCAACCACGCCTCGTTCAAATATTAGCGTGCCTCGTCTGGCTTTTTGATTGGTATTTTTTAGTTCAAATTTCATCACTCTCGCTTATTTGTATTTGCCACAATTTGGCGTATTTACCCCTAGATTTTAACAACTGCGTGTGGGTGCCGATTTCTTGCACCTTGCCATCACCAAGAACGATAATTTTATCAGCATCCACAATGGTAGAGAGACGATGTGCAATTACCAAAGTAGCGGTCTTTTTGCTGAGTGTATTAATGGCTTTTTGCACCATTTTTTCACTATAAGAATCCAGTGCCGATGTTGCTTCATCAAAAATCAAAATAGGAGGGTTTTTAAGCAAAACTCTGGCAATTGCCATGCGTTGTTTTTCACCCCCTGATAATTTAAGTCCGCGTTCGCCAACCAAAGTATCGTAACCCTGAGGCAATGCGTCAATAAATTTATCAATAAAGGCCGACTTTGCCGCTGCTTCTACTTCTTGTCGAGTTGCCCCCTGCTTTCCATAAGCAATATTGTAATAAATACTCTCATTAAACATCACTGTATCTTGTGGCACAACACCAATGACTGATTGTACCGAGTGTTGATTAAGGGTCTTAATATCCTGCCCATCAATCAAAATTGCACCGCTATTCACATCATAAAATCTAAATAATAATTTTGCCAATGTTGATTTTCCAGAGCCAGATTGCCCAACAATTGCCACTTTCTGTCCCGCTTCAATCGCAAAACTTACCTCTTTTAGCACTTTTTCCTTGCCTTCATAGGCAAAAGAAATTTGCTTAAACTCAACCTTGCCCTGACTTATTTTTATATTTGGTGCGTCTTTAGGGCTACACACCTTAGCGCGGCGATCAAGTAAATCAAACATATTATTCATATCAATAAAATTATGTTTGATTTGCCGATAGACAATACCCAAAGAACCTAGTGGTATAAATAGTTGTAGCAATAAAGCCTGAATCATAATCATATCACCAAGGCTCAGATTTTTGTCTGCCACGCCTTGAGCGGCAAAAATCAAAACAATTGTAACACCTACAGCAATAATTGCACCTTGAACAAAATTAAGCGCCGTCATTGAGGTAAAACTTTTGGTAGCAACATCTTCCCAGCGACCCATAGTTTCGTCGTAACGATTCACTTCAAAATCCTTGCGATTAAAGTACTTGACCGTTTCATAATTAATTAAACTGTCCACCGCATTGGTATTTGCCTCAGATTGCATATCGTTCATTTCATAGCGATATTTCATCCGCCAAGTGGTAATTGCCAAAGTGAATGCCACATAAAATACCACGGTCAATAACGAAACGCCTGCAAAGAAAATATCATAATTTACCCACAACAAACCAATCACTAAGATGATTTCAAAAAATGATGGCAGAATATTAAAAACAAAAATGGACAATAGCGTGGAAACACTTTGCGTACCACGGTCAATATCACGAGTAATACCGCCAATACGGCGATCTAAATGAAAAGACAAATCCAATGTATGTAAGTGCTTAAAAACACCAAGTGCAATCAAATGCATAGCATGATAACGCACACGCGCAAACACTGCATCTCTCAGTTCATTAAACAAAGAACTGCTTAAACGCAACGCACCATAAGCAAACAACAATCCCAAAGGCAACACCACCAGCACATCAGGCTGATCAAGCGCATCCACAATCCCCTTAAGTGCCACTGGCACAGCTACATTTGCCAATTTAGCGGCAATTAAAAATAAGGTTGCCAAAATGACACGAGTACGCATCTTTAGTAAGTAGGGTATCAGTTTTTTTAGAACTTTAATATCTTGAGTTTTAAAATCACTTGCCTTGGTTTGTTTGTTAAATCCCTGCATTTTCTAAAACCTTTTATCGTTTACTGGATAATCATAAGGCAAAACAGCACCTTTTTCTAAAGCAATTTTTACCACATCTCCAACCCTAAATTGATCAGAGTTTTGCAACAATTCCTGTTGCCAAAAACTGTGCATTTCACACATTTGTGGATGCGTATGATTGCACCCCAATACATGAAAACTACATTCACCCACTCGCCAAGGTCCATCACCTGTTATCTCACCCTCAATCAAATGAATACTATATTTTGGGTCTTTTTCCCAAAACAATTCAAAATACAAAATGCCTTTTGGATGCTGAAAAATATCCTCAATCACCCGAGTTTCACCATTAGGATATTTGATATACAATGGTGATTTCAGGGTAAATATTTTATTCATTTTATCTAGATTTTCAATAGCCTGTTCAACGATAGTTTTAGTCAATTCCAATAATGTCTTACTTTTTATCTGTAGTTTATAACTAATTACCAAACTGGAAAAAAGTGGATTCTTGATAATTACTCATCTTTCTACCATTCTATTTTTTGCTTAATAAATCATTAGTTTTTTAGTTGTTTCATCGGCTTAACAATAAAGCCAATAATATTGCCCCACCAGCGATTACTAAACCAGCTGTTAAGTCTGTATTTTTTTATTTTTACTAAAATGTTCTTGCACCTCTTCTATTGAATTAAAACCAATAGTTTGCATATACTCTAACATTTCTAATTTATTGCCACTTTTCACAATTAAGCCTAAAAATATTGTTATTTCATTAGACTTCACAGTGCCTTTAATAATTTTTTCTTGAATTTCTTCTAATTCTTTATATTCTCGCTTCAATAAAATCATTACTTTTTGCTCCTATCAAATAATTTCAACATTTTTTTAGTAATATCTTCAGACATTGTTTTGGCTATTTTTTTTAATTCTTCATCTTTTATACTGTCTATTATTTTTTGTTGTTTCTCATTTTCTACAACTAATTTAAATAGTTTATCCATACTCTTAATAAATTCTGTTGTATCCATAAAATAATTTGGATAAGATTGTCGTAATTTTTTAATATCTTGTGAGACCTTTGCATAAATATGAATAATCATCAAAAATCCACTTTTCACCCGCTTGGCAATTTTTTAAACCCAGCCTTAGCCCTGCTAGGACAAGGTTTAAGAAAATCACCAATCTGGCAAAAATTGAATTTTGCTAATCATCCCTATTTATGCAAAGGTCTCCTTGTATTGATAACAATACAACTTCAACTGCATTATTATCAAAGTACTCTAATTCCATTTTTAAATAATCTTCATTAGCTTTTTCAAATTTAGCATCCGAATACTTGGATGCACTTATTTCTTTTTTTTCAAAGTTCATTTTTAACAACAAATATTTTCCTTTTGAATTGTTCTCAACAAGTTTGCTAGCAATAGTAAAACTTCTCAACTTATCCAATAATTGTGCATTTTCAATATCTTGCTTTACTTCTTTTACAAATTCATTATCTATCTTTTTTTCTTCTAAACTGATAAATAATTTACTAATTTTTTTAAAAATATTTAAATATTTCTTATTTCCAAGACTTTGCTTTAAAAGTTGGTTTGAAAATGTCCCAGTTACCTCTACTGCTGTTGCCCAAGCGTGCTGTAGTCGCGTTCTTATTTGTATCTCTACTCTACATTGTTTTCTTAATTCTATGCCTTTATCATATTTATATACCATGTGAATACTTCTATAGCCACTATCTGCAGGTGTTTCTATATAATTTTTTTCATTTGCAAAAGTAAATTTGAAATTCCTGTGTTTTTCTACTTTTTTAATCTCATCTCTAATTAAATTCGCCTCTTGTATTGTATCAACAACAATTCTCAAACCCCCAATATCTTGCATTCTAGATAATTGCATGTTTTCTTGTATTTCTAGCTTTTTAACAATTAATGGTATTCTTTTTAATCGCTGAGAAACAAGGGCATTAATATTGTGTTTCTTTAATTTTCTATCTATTGTATGCCTAAATAAAGTCATTGGATGTTGATGGATGAGCCTAAAGCCTTTTAGAGACCTTTGCATAAATATGAATAATCATCAAAAATCCACTTTTCACCCGCTTGGCGATTTTTTAAACCCAGCCTTAGCCCTGCTAGGACAAGGTTTAATAAAATCACCAATCTGGCAAAAATTGAATTTTGCTAATCATCCCTATTTATGCAAAGGTCTCTTTTAATATGTTGTCAGCATCATTTTTAGAAAGATTATTTGACTTTCCAATAAAACAATATCCAGCTTGATTAATTTTCTCTTTAGTTATCATTAAATTAACTCCAAAAACTCAATTTCTGTTTTTACGCCCACTTCTCAAACGCACTTGCAATTTTTTTTTAAATCATGCTTTTGGATTAAGTGATTATACTCGCCTAATAATCTTTCACCAGATTCATCAACTTCGTAAATTTCTTTGATGGAAAAAATACATTTCTAGTGCTAAATAGATACTTCTCCTAGCATTAAAAGTCAGTTATTAAAAATACTAAAATTAACAATCAATAAATTTAGAAAAAACAAAGTAGCACACCTAACAAATCATTTTAGCCGAATGCTAATGCATTGGCTAAATTCTAACGATAGGTGTTTTCTTGGCTTAAAATTATGGTTCAAAAGAAAACTTAATTTCATCAAAGCCAAAGCCTCGAGATTGTAAAAAGCGTTGTTGTTTGGCTTTTTCTTTGTAGTTACTTGGGGTTGCTTCGCTGTATTTTGATGTTCTAACTTCTTTTGCTAGGGTGAAAAAATCATATGCAGATAAATCAAAATTTTCAATGCCTCGTTGCTTTAAATCAATGGCTATTTTGATTGGGCCTTTGCCTTGATTAAAACGCATTTGAATAAATTCGTTGGTAAATCGCTCATCAGACTGGTAATTTTGGTTTTTAAGTTTTTCCAGTGCTTGTTCTACTTCGTCTACTTGATAATATTGCGCAAGTTTTTTAGTCAGTTCCAAATAAGAATGCTCGCGTTTGGCGAGCATTGTTAAAGCACTGTTATAGACTGACTTATTCAGAGTCTGTGTCCTGATTTAAATCATCGTCTTTTGCCATAAGTTTGTCGCAAATTTGCCCTTCAATTTTTTGGCTGAGTTTGGCATTTTGTTTGAGATAGTCTCTGGCATTGTCTTTGCCTTGTCCAATTCTCTCACTGCCAACACTATACCATGCACCTGCTTTTTCCACAAATCCGTGTTTTACGCCCAAATCAATAATTTCACTTTCACGAGAAATGCCTTCGTTGTAAAGAATTTGAAACTCGGCTTGTTTGAAAGGAGGTGCGACTTTGTTTTTCAACACTTTAACACGGGTTTCATTGCCCAATATCTCGTCGCCTTTCTTAATCGCACCAATGCGGCGAATATCCAAACGCACTGAAGCGTAAAACTTCAACGCATTGCCACCAGTCGTGGTTTCAGGATTGCCAAACATTACCCCAATTTTCATACGCAATTGGTTAATGAAAATCACCATGGTATTGGTTTTTTTAATATTAGAAGTCAATTTTCTCAAGGCTTGAGACATTAAACGCGCCTGCAAACCCATATGTGATGCACCCATTTCACCTTCAATCTCTGCCTTCGGCGTGAGTGCTGCAACAGAGTCAATCACTACAATATCCACACTGCCTGAGCGCACCAACATATCGGTAATTTCTAGCGCCTGTTCGCCTGTGTCAGGCTGGGAAATTAACAACTCATCGGTATTAACGCCTAATCTTTTAGCATATTGAGGGTCAAGTGCATGCTCTGCGTCAATAAAAGCCGCAGTACCACCAAGTTTTTGCATCTCAGCGATTACATGTAAGGTTAAGGTGGTTTTACCGGAGGATTCAGGGCCGTAAATTTCAACCACACGCCCACGAGGTAAACCGCCAATACCAAGTGCAATATCCAAACTCAAACTACCTGTAGAAACTGCTTCAATGTCAGCACTCGCCCCTTCGTCGCCCAAAAACATTACCGAGCCTTTGCCAAACTGCTTATCAATTTGCGCTAATGCAGCTTTTAGGGCTTGTTTTTTCTGCTCATCCATTGCGTTTCTCCTTAGGTAAAATGTGGTGTAATTATATACGAAATATTATGACAACTTTTTCAAAAAATGACACGCATTTTATGTCGCTAGCACTCCAGATTGCACGCAAAGGTCGATACGGTGTTGCATCCAACCCTATGGTGGGTTGCGTAATTGTTAAGGATAATGAAATTCTTGCCAAGGGCTACCACCAGACTTTTGGTGAGGCACACGCAGAAATTAACGCACTGGCACAAATCAATCACCAAGCAAATGGCACAACACTTTATGTGTCTTTAGAGCCTTGCGCCCACCAAGGCAAAACACCACCTTGTGTGCAGGCAATTATTGATACCGGTGTTAAAAAAGTTATTATTGCCACACTTGACCCCAATCCCTTAGTTAATGGCAAAGGCGTGGCAATACTAGAAAATGCTGGCATTGTTGTAGAAATTGGCCTACTTGAAGCCGAAGCCAGACAACTTAATCGTGCTTTTATTAAGCGTATACAAACTGGATTGCCTTTTATTACCTGTAAAATTGCTATGAGCTTAGATGGCAAAACTTCGATGGCATCTGGTGAAAGTAAATGGATTACAGGCGAGGCAGCAAGGCAAGATGTACAAAAATTACGCGCCGCCAACCAAGCGATTATGACCGGCTCTGGTACAATATTAGCAGACAATCCGTCAATGACGCTACGCCTTGATGGCATTAATAACGCCCCACTTCGTGTGGTGATTGATGGCAAAAATCAAATCACCAACACTGCGTTAAAAATATTTTCCAGCGATGCCAGCACCCAAGTTTTTACCCCTACAAACACACAAATTAAAAGCACAGGAAAATTGGATTTAGTCAATGTTATGTCGCAATTAGCAGTGCAAAATATCAATAGCATTTTACTAGAGGCTGGGGCTGGCTTGATTGGTGCTATGAAGGCAGAAGGGCTGATTGATGAGTTTGTCATTTATACTGCACCGATATTAATGGGCAGCAACGCTAACTCAATGATAAGCCTGCCAATTGACACACTGGCAGATAAAATTGAACTCAACATTAGCGACATAAGAATGCTAGGCAATGATATTAAAATAACCGCAACGCCAAAATGACATTAACCAATAAAAATATTATTCTAGGCGTTAGTGGCTCAATTGCTGCTTATAAAGCGCCTAATATTGTGCGCCGATTGCAAGATTTGGGCGCACAAGTGCGTGTTATTCTCACTCAAGGTGGCGCACAATTCATTACTGAATTGTCCTTACAAGTGGTTTCTAAAAACAAAGTGCACAACAATTTATGGAACAAAGAGGCCGAATTATCCATGGGGCATATTGAATTAGCCAAATGGGCAGATGCTATTTTAATCGCGCCAGCCAGTGCCCATACTATTGCTAATTTAGTCTCAGGCAAAGCTGGTAATTTACTTGGCAGCGTTATTTTGGCGAGCGATTGTCCAATCCTAATTGCACCAGCAATGAACCAACAAATGTATACCGCTGATAGCATGCAAGCAAACTTAAAAATATTACTCGAAAGGCAAATAACACTCATTGAGCCTGACAGTGGCAAGCAGGCTTGTGGCGATATTGGCAAAGGTTGTCTAGGCAAACCAAGTGCGATTGCTGAGCAAGTAGGATTGCTTTTTCAACATACCAAACTTAGTGGCAAAAAAGTGTTAATCACCCTCGGTGCAACCATTGAGGCGATTGACCCTGTCAGATATTTATCCAACCATTCTAGTGGGAAAATGGGCTCAGCGCTTGCAAATGCTTGCATTGAAGCGGGTGCACAAGTAACACTTGTGCATGGCAATATTAGTGTTACGCTCAATCAAAAAGCGCAACTAATCTCAGCAATGAGCGCTGAAGAAATGTATCAAGCAGTAATGGATAATATTACTGAGCAAGATATCTTTATTGCCTGTGCTGCCGTAAGTGATTATTCGGCTCAAGCCATCAAAAAAGACAAAATCAAAAAGTCTGAAAAAAATCTAATTTTAGAGCTTACCCCCACCAAAGATATTTTAAAATCTGTGTGTCAATTAACACCAAAACCTCTGTGCATTGGCTTTGCCGCAGAGACACAAAATTTGCTCGAAAATGCCAAAAATAAGCTTAAAAATAAGGGTTGTGATGCCATTATTTTAAATGATGTTTCTAGAAACGATTTAGGCTTCAAAAGTGATGAAAATGAGGTGTTATTTTTAGACCATAAAAATACCATAAAAATCGAAAAAAACAGCAAACAAAAACTGGGTCGAAAAATTGTCGAAATACTGAGTGAAAAATTTTTATAAAACACGGAAAACCTTGTTAAATCAACACTCAATAGAGTTACCCACAAAACTGTGGATAACTCTGTTAATATCTTCATAAAAATCAGAAAAAGTGTTGCTGTATTGCGTGTTTTTATGGTTTTGAATAAAAAACAATCACTTATTTTTTTTAATTAAAAATCAATGACTTATAAAATAAATGAAAACCAATAAACTTTAATAGTATGTGTATTTTTTAGTTTTACTTTGTAATGGGGAAAACTTTTAAAGTTTTACGCATTAAATCAGGTGTTTCACAGAATATTAAACAATCACAAACTTGTAACATTATGATGTTATTTTATTACCCATCTTTATGCTAATTTATGCCTTAAATTTTCTCCTTGGAATCGGCTTGTTTTCACTCAAAAACACCCTGCAAATAAGCCCTGTAGAATGGGGGTTATTTTTTACCTTTATTTTGGTAATTTTTGTGAGTTTTAAAAGGCACAAGGCACTGAGTTTAAATTTAGTGGCTTTGGTGCTTGGTTTTGTGTGGATGAGCCTAACATCAACACAAGTTCTCAAAAATCAAATCAAGGATATTTACCTTAATAAACCCATACTTGTTACAGGTGAAATTATCGAATTACCTGAAAAAACCGTGCGCAACACAAAGTTTATTTTCAAAGCACACTCGCCCTTTCAAGGGCACTTAAAATTGGCTTGGTACAATCACCCTGATAACCCAAAAGTGCCTACTTTACATACGGGCGATACTTGGCAACTGCTGCTAAAATTAAAACACAATAATGGCTACCAAAATCTAGGCGGTTTTGATTATGAAAAATGGCTGTTTTACAAGCGCATTGATGCAACGGGTTATGTTCGCTCTTCGTCTGCCAACCAGCATATTAGTGCTGCTGACAAAGTGCCATCAGCCGACAGACTTAGACAAAATATCCGCTATTCTTTATTGCCAATTTTAGAAAAACAAGCGTTTGGCGGTGTAATCAATGCACTCATTATTGGCGACCGCTCTTTAATCACCGACAAACATTGGTTATTGTTCAAGGCTACCAATACCACTCACCTTAGCGTTATTTCTGGCCTGCATATTGGTCTTATCTCTGGCTTTGTATTTTTGTTGGTGCAGTTTTTATGGCGCTACTCCACACGCCTGAGTTTGGTGGTGCCAGCACCAGTTATGGCTGCTTATTTTGGGCTATTGTCTGCTTTTTTATATGCACTGGTTGCTGGCTTTTCAGTCCCAACAGGTCGTGCTTTTATAATGGCAAGCGTGGTTTTTGCCTCCATTATTTTCAAACGCCATCACCATATTTGGCAACTCTATAGCGCAGCGCTACTTTTGGTATTAATCAACAATCCACTGAGTGTCTTTAGTGTTGGTTTTTGGCTGTCATTCTATGTAGTAGCAGTGATTATTTACGGCGTTGGACAATATCAGAACAAATCTTGGCTCTATCGCCTACTCTACATCCAGTTGCTGATTAGCATTGCCACACTACCACTCACGATTTGGTTCTTTTCCGCAGGCTCGGTGCTCTCACCCATTGCCAATTTGGTTGCCATACCTGTATTTAGTTTTATCGTAACACCGCTATCGCTCATCGGCGCATTGCTGACTTTTAGCGAACTGTTGTATTTATCAGAAATAAGTTTTTCTATTGCCAATCAGGCACTTATTTATTTGTCTTATATACTGGAATATTTACAACAATTCGATTTTAATCAATGGCATTACGCACAAACCTCGCTGATAGATTTAACCTTCTTTATCGGCATCGTATTTATTGCCATCTTACCCAAGGCACTAAAACTACGGTGGCTATCCGCTCCTATGTTGGTATTGATCTTATTTGCGCCTAATAACCACATAGAAGACAATTCAGTATTGATTACCACACTCGATGTGGGTCAAGGATTGGCGAGCGTGGTGCAAACCAAACATCACACATTGTTGTTTGACACAGGCGCAAAATATCGCTCTGGCTTCAACCTTGGCGAAAGCGTGATTACGCCTTACCTCCAAGCCCAGCACATTCAACATCTAGACAAGGTGATTATTTCCCATGGCGACAACGATCATATCGGTGGACTTGATAATATTTTAGACAATTTCAAAGTGAGTGAAATATTAACCTCGGTACCTGAAAAAATTCAACCCACAACACTTCCTTGCCAAACGGGGCAAAATTGGCAATGGGATGGGGTAATATTTGAAATACTCAGCCCTGATAAAAACACTCATTTTAAGGGCAACAATGCCTCTTGCGTGCTCAAAATCTCCACACCAAAACATAGCGTACTACTGACTGGAGATATTGAGAGAGAAGCCGAACACCATCTAGTAAAAAACAACAAAGAAAAACTAAAAAGTACAGTATTGCTCTCACCACATCACGGCAGTAAAACCTCCTCAACACAAACATTCTTAGAGGCAGTATCGCCTTCATTGGTTATCGTTTCTAGCGGTTTTAAGAACCGTTTTCACCATCCTGCTAAAACCATTATTAAACGCTATCAACTCAACAACATCAAAGTTTTACAAACCAATTGCTCTGGACAAATTAACATCCTGCTTGATGATGGCGTTGAATTTAAAGAATACAGGAGAGATTTTTCACGCTACTATTTGCGTCAATGTGAATAATTAATACGACTGGTGCGACTGCCTAACAAGGCATCAACTGCATTAATTAATTGTTGACTTGGCTTAACAGAATACGCTTGATTTAACGATATAGAGCCTCTGGATTGTTCTAGTTGGTAATGTAGTTTAACCAAGCATTGTCCTTGGTTTTGTTTAAGCAGCATTGAAAGCTGTTCAAACTGCAATAGATGTTGATTGTTGAGCGATATTTCAAAACTTCTGGCGTATTTTTCTTTCACCTTATCAATACTTTCAATGCTATCAACCACCAATTGCCATTCATCACGGTAATCTTTGTTGATTTTTCCAGATGCCACAACCACGGTATCAGCAATTAGCACATCGCTCACTGAGCCTGACTCTAATGCCTTGGCAAAAATAACACCATTCAGTTTAATTTTACTGTCTTCAAGTGTAATTAAAGCCATTTGCCTACCATTCTTAGTGGTCCGATGACGCACTTCAGAAAGAAGTGCCAATACTTGCACTTCTTTATTATTTCTAAATGCTGTGTTCTGTGGTAAAACAGCAAAAATATTTTTTAAATCACCTCGATACTCATCTGTCGGATGGTAGTAAAAGTAATAGCCCATCACACTCTTTTCAAATTCTAGTGTTTGCCTAAAGGAAAAAGGTGGTACTGACAAATAATGTGCCTCATATTCGTTACAACCCTCCACATCGCCAAACAGCCCACTTTGCCCGCTTGATCGGTCATTTTGTTGTTGTTCTGCTTGTTTCATGGCACTTGGATAAGTCTGAATCAAGATTGCCCTATCAACTTTAAATTCATCCAAAGCACCGCTATAAATTAATGCCTCAAGCGTGCGCTTGTTGAGAAATTGCTTCTCTATGCGCATACAAAAATCAAACAGGTCTTGATAACTGCCATGCACATTTCGTTCGGCAACCAACGCCTCAACAGCGCCTTCGCCTACCCCTTTAAGCGCACCCAAGCCATAAGTAATGGCTTTATCATTCTGAATGCTAAATTCATAAAGCGATTCGTTTACATTTGGGGCTTGAATAATAAGCCCCATAGCCCGCACATCATTCACAACAGAGCTAACTCTATCGGTATCGCCCATCACTCCTGAGAGCACACACGCCATAAAGGCAGCGGGATAATGCGCCTTAAGCCATGCAGTTTGATAAGATATATAAGCATACGCCACTGAGTGAGATTTGTTAAAACCATAGCCTGAAAACTTATCGATTAAATCAAAAATTTCATTGGCTTTTTTCTCATCAATATCATGTTTAGCAGCACCTTCAACAAACACTCCTCTCTGTGCATCCATCTCTGCAGCAATCTTTTTACCCATTGCTCGGCGCAATAAATCTGCCCCACCGAGTGAATAATCTGCCATCACTTGTGCAGATTTCATCACTTGTTCTTGGTATAAAAACACGCCGTTGGTTGGCTTTAAAACCTCTTTTAACATTGGATGCGGATACTTTACTTTTTGTTTACCATGCTTGACATTGATATAATCATCTACCATGCCAGCATCAAGTGGTCCTGGGCGATACAAAGCCAACATTGCCACAATATCCTCAAATGAGTCGGCTTGCAGTTTTTTTAAATAACTACGCATCCCTTCTGACTCTAACTGGAAAATACCCGTGGTATCACATCGCTGTAATAATTCGTAAACACCTTCATCTTCTAACGACAAAGCATCGATATCAATTAAATTTTCGCTCAATCCTTTGGCATGAATGAGTTTGACAGCTTTATCAATTACTGTTAAATTTGACAAACCTAAAAAATCAAACTTAACCAATCCAACTGCCTCAACATCTTTCATATCAAATTGCGAAACTACGCCGTCCTCTTCGCTGGCCTTATAAACCGGACAAAAATCGCTAATTTTACTTGGTGCAATCAGCACGCCACCCGCATGAGTGCCTACATTACGCACCAAACCCTCTAATTGCAAAGATAAATCAATCAGTGTGGTTACATCTTCTTGAGAATCATATCGCTGAGCCAACTCCTCTGAAAACCATTTGTCTTTATTTTCTTGCGAATCATCTTCTGCAAAACGACCCAGTGCACGCGATAAATTGATTTTTAAATCATTTGGAATAGATTTAGAAATACCATCGCTGAAGCCATAAGGATGCCCCAAAACACGCCCAACATCACGCACCACTCCTTTTGCCGCCATGGTGCCGTAAGTGATAATTTGAGATACTTTTTCAGTGCCATATTTTTGTGACACATACTCAATTACTTCATCACGGCGTTCGGTGCAAAAATCCACATCGAAATCTGGCATAGAAACCCGCTCAGGATTTAGAAAGCGCTCAAACAGCAATTCATGCTTAATCGGGTCAACATTCGTAATACCAAGTGCGTATGCCACTAATGAACCCGCACCAGAGCCACGACCCGGCCCCACAGGTATGCCATTGTCTTTAGACCAGCGAATAAAATCAGCAACAATTAAAAAATAACCAGGGAAATCCATCTGAACAATAACACCCAATTCAAACTTTAGGCGTTCATCGTAAATTTGACGCTCAACTTTTATTCCTTCTAAGCGTTGGTTTAGCCCTGCTTCTGACTCTTGAGAGAAAAACTGTGCCATATTGAGCCCTTCAGGCACAGGGAAATCTGGCAAATAATTCTTTTTGTATAGTTCAAAATGCACATTACAGCGTTTAGCAATTTCAACACTATTAGCAATCACTTCAGGAATATCGGCAAACAAATCACTCATCTCATCAGCTGATTTTAAATATTGATCAATACAATAATGCTTCTCACGCCGTGCATCATCCAACAACCCTCCTTGGGAAATACAAATACGCGCTTCATGCGCTTCAAATTCATCTTTTTCTAAAAATTGTACATCATTACTTGCCACCAAAGGAATATCAAGTGCCAATCCTAACTCCATACAAAGATGTAAATGTTGTTCGTCATGAATACGACTAGTGCGTTGTACACCTAAATAAAATCGGTCTGCGAATGTCTGTTGCCAAAATTTGGCTTTTTCTTGTGCCTCGGAGATTCGATTCCCAGTTAATGCCTGTGCCACATCGCTATGTACAGGCAGTGCAATCAATATTAAACCCTGACTGTATTGACATAGTTGCTCAGTTGTAACACTCACATCGTCTATACCCTGTCCTTCCAAATAAGACAAAGAAATCAACTCAGATAAATTTAAATACCCCTGTTGATTTTGGCAAAAAAGCAACAAAGAAGAGGCTTTATTTTCATCTCTAAGTGTAATTTCAGCGCCAAAAATCGGTTTAATGCCAGCACTTTTTGCCGCCTTATAAAGCTTAACAGCGGCAAATAAATTATTATTATCCGTTAGTGCAATCGCACTCATGCCTAACTTTTTAACCTGATTGACTAATGCTGGTATGCGAATCAAACTGTTTTCAACCGAGTATTCGCTGTGACAATGAAGGTGGACAAATTCAGCGGACATTTAAAAATATAATGACATAAAAAATTTCTATTTTACAGGCAAAAAAATACCCCAATAAAGGGGTATTTTTTTTTCTAAATAACTAAACAAGTCTAGAAACTAGGTCCTGCATTGGCTTGATCTTTAGCTTGCTGCTGACCAAGCATTGCTTGGGTTTTAGCTTTTTTAACTAATTTCATCGCACCTTTGGTATCGCCTGCTTTGTGCATCTTAGCAGCTTTTTTCAAAAACTTGCCAATATCACGCCACTCAAAACCTGCTTTTTTAGCTCTCCTTTGTTCAGCTTTAGCAGATCTTACTTCAACTTCAAATACAATGGGCGAATTGCTCCAATTGTGACCACGATCTACTGAAGTCAAATCAGCCTGAGCCGACAATGCAAATACAGTTAATGTTGTTAATAATATCTTTTTCATCTTTATCTCCTTTATTGTCTGTATTCAGTGCCAGAAATCTCCATACCATTACTCATCACTGTATGGAAATATTCTAGATTGTTGTATTGACTCTTATGTCTTTTAAATGGCTTGGCACGAACTTGCTTGTTACAACCGCCATAACGACGCTGAATAGTGCCAAAACCATCTCCTTTCTTCCTAGCCCATTTACCGCGCCATACTGGAAAGTGGGTAATTTGACCAAGTGCAGGGGAAAGTATGTCACCACGAATACGCATTCCCGGATTGTCAACATGACAATTCGCACAAGACAAGTTAAGCTGTCCGCGCTTAGCGTAGAAAAACTTTTTACCCTCTTTATAAGCCGCTAATGCTTTGGCATCACCTTCAGGCACAATCACATTGATTTTTTGACCTTCAGCAATAGTGGTTAAATAAGCCGACATCCATGCCAGCCTGCCTTTGCCAGTACCAATTTTCTTCTCGCCATTTTTAACACGACAATCAACAATGGCTTGCTCTAAAGTATCTACTTTACCTTTGGTAGCATTCCATCTTGGAAACTGCGTACGCAAAGTTATATCGTCACCTGAGAAACAACTAGAGTAAGTCTTGCCATTTTTAAAAGCAGTTTTCCATAATTCCTCACCTTTATCCACATGGTCTTCAAATGGAGGCATATCCATCGCTGCCTCAAACTGCAACATTTTATCTTCATCCATTGCATAAGGACCTTTAGAAAAGTCATTTAACGATAAATCAGGAAACCTTTTTTTAAAATAATCTTGAAAGACATCAATATCAGCTTGTACGACTGATGATTGTTGCACCGAAAATACAGCGGTAGAACTTAACAAAGCCGCTGCCGCTATTGTTGTTATTAATTTTTTCATTAATCTCTCCTCAATAATAAAAGCAAACTACTTAGACTTTACAGTCTTAGAGCCTGTTTTTCCTAGATTGTCCTTATATTCAAGTTTAATAGTATCGCCTTTAGCACCAGCAACTCTGAACTTAAAGAAAGGGTTTTGAGACACTGTACTGCCGATATCTGCATCAATCACTTTGTTGCCATTATGCAATATAACCATATGTTCAATGTGATTTGCAGGCACTAATTTACCTTTCTTCTTGCGAAGACCAGTTTCCATTGGGTGTTTAATGAGTGCTTTAATAATGATAACGCCTTTTCTAGCCTTCGACTTTAGTTTAATCTTTGCCATAATATATTCTCCTATTAATATGTTGAATTAACCGCCGCAGCCGCCAATTGTTACTTTAACTTCTTTCGTTACTTTCGTCGTAGAACCATCTGCAGTAACCAGCGCATCTACTTTTGAAGTTTTACCCATCTTAACGCGAGCAGAAGCAAAACCAACTGCTCCAAACAGATTGAATGATACCGCTAATGGCGTGCTATTTTCCCTTACCAAGAAAGAAATATTAGTCACATTACTCATCTTAGAGGCATTGACTTCCATTGGAACGACTGCACCATTTTCAGCGATTTTAGGTGTTTTAAATTTAAACGAACCTTTGCCTGCGCTTGATGCATTTTTCATTGCCGTATCAGATTTTGCTTTAAAATCTGCCGTTGCAGCAAAAACTGCTGATGGTGTTAGTAAGCCTGCACCTACCGCTGTTACAACAGCAGAACCTGCCATTGCACTTTTTAAAAATAATCTTCTTTTCATTGTGATCTCCTTAAAATTATAATGAATGAATAAAATCTGTAACCTTATCAATCTGGTTTTCAGATAATGCTTTATGCTTACCAAATGGCGGCATTAAAGAATTTGGATTTTTAACCGTTGGATCCCAAATTTGAGCCCTTAATACAGCCCTATTTGGGAATCTTGCTTTCATCGCAATCAACGGCGGCCCAACATTGCCTGGTTGCGATCCACCTGCAATCGAATGACAACTTAGGCAATTGCCCAATTTACGATCAAAGGCAATCTCTTTGCCTGTCATTGCGTCTTTAGCGGCTACTTCCATTGGCATTACAAATAATGTCGCCAAGGTGACAACCACTGAGACAGAAATGCTTTTTTTCATACTTCTCTCCTCACTTGTTTAAAAAAAATAAAACTTATAGTCAAATTCATAAAAACTAACTAGATACGCATAATACTCAAATTACAAACGAATGCAAGACTATTATTAAAGCCTAATATTATGATATGCTAAACTCGTTCTGCGGCTTTGATTAATGCACGCGCCTTATGCAAGGTTTCATCCCATTCGGGCTGTGGCACTGAATCATGCACAATACCTGCACCCGCTTGAATATATATCATTTCATCTTTAATAACTGCTGTGCGAATAGCGATTGCCATATCCATACAACCGTGCCAAGAAAGATAGCCAATTGCCCCTGAATAAATATTGCGTTTCAACGGCTCAACTTCGTTAATAATCTCCATTGCTCGCACTTTTGGCGCACCACTCAGTGTGCCTGCGGGGAAAGTGGCTCTTAGCACATCAATCGCACTCATTCCCTCTTGCAATTCACATTCAACATTTGAGGCAATATGCATCACATGTGAATAGCGCTCAATAAACATTTTATTAGTAAGTTTAACGCTGCCAGTCTTGGCAATCCGTCCAAGGTCATTACGCCCCAAATCAATCAACATCAAATGCTCAGCAATTTCCTTTTCATCTGCTAGTAACTCTTTTTCCAACGCCAAATCCTCTTCTTCGTTTTGACCACGAGAACGAGTACCAGCGAGCGGACGCACTGTTGCTCGTCTGTCTTTATCAACACGGGTTAAAATTTCAGGCGATGAGCCAACAATCGTAGTATCGCCTAAATTAAGATAATACATATAAGGTGATGGGCTTAGGCGGCGCAATTGACGATACAATTCAATTGGTGGAGCGCTAAATTTGGCACTTAGTCGCTGCGATAGCACCACTTGCATTACATCCCCTGCCACAATATATTGCTGAATTTTTTGAACTGCTGACTTGTAATTTTCCTCGCCAAAACTTGAAACAAAATCTTGTTCACTCAGATTATCCGATTGATACTGTGTATGTTCAAATGGCACTTGAATTTGGGTTGAAATTTCATCCAATCTCACTTGTGCATCTTCGTAACTTTGTTTGTTTGGATCGATATGGGTAATAACAAATGCTTGATTTAATAGGTTGTCAAACACCACCAAATCATCAGACAGCATGAGTAAAATATCAGGTGTATTCAATTCATCTGGTTTGTTGATTGTGGATAATTTTGGTTCGATATAACGAACAATCTCATAACCAAAATACCCCACCAAACCACCATTAAAATCCGGCAATTCATCTAATTGTGGCACCTTGTATTGTGCCAAATACTGCTCAACCCACACTAATGGGTCTGCCACTGTATTGGACTCAAGTAATTCACCCTGATGCTCAATACGCACATTAAAATCAAAGACTTTAATAACAGTTTTTGCCGCCAAACCAATTATAGAATAACGACCCCATTTTTTACCACCTTCAACCGATTCAAAAAGATAAGAATAAGGCTTGTTGGCCAATTTTAAATACAAGCCTAATGCGGTGTCTGTATCAATTTCTAAGGATTTATAAACTGGGATGTGGTTATACCCCTCAGTCACATATTTATCAAAATTTACTTTATTCATAATCATATTTTAAACCACTAATATGAATACTTTATACAATTATGCAAACCTTGAAACATAAAAAACCGCACTAACTTACATTAGCACGGTTTTTTATTTAGCAATGACAAGACTTAAACCTTGTCAAAGTCTATAACACTCATTCCTCAGCAGGCACTTGCACCTCTACTTTTGCCTCTGCTTCACTCAATTCAGCCGAAAGCGCTGCTTCTGCTTCTGCTGCTTGCACGATGTTTTCTGCACGGCGTGCACGGCGTGCACGGCGTTCTTGGTGATACACAAAGCCTGTGCCCGCTGGAATTAAACGACCAACAATAACATTTTCTTTAAGTCCCAGTAAATTATCAACACGACCTGTAGTCGATGCCTCAGTTAACACACGCGTTGTCTCTTGGAATGATGCTGCAGAAATAAATGACTCTGTCGCCAATGATGCCTTAGTAATACCCATCAACAACCTTTGATAAACCACTGGGTCTTTGCCTTGCGCTACTAATTGTTTGTTCATTTCAATCACACGAGCATACTCGGCTGTTTCACCGTTCACTAAGCTAGAATCACCTATATCAAGCACTTCTACCTTGCGTAACATTTGCTTAACAATTACTTCAATGTGCTTATCAGAAATATTAACGCCTTGTAGACGATAAACATTCTGCACTTCTTTAACCACATAGCTCGCCAATGCCTCTACTCCTAATAAGCGTAGAATATCGTGTGGATTTGAGGGTCCATCAGAAATCACATCACCTTTTTCGACCGTTTCGCCATCAAATACATTGATTTGACGCCATTTATGAATCATCATCTCAATGACCTCGCCTTCTTCTGAGGTGATGATTAGGCGTTCCTTGCTCTTGGTTGGATTGCCAAAACTAACAATACCACTTGCTTCTGCAAGAATAGAGTGATCCTTGGCTTTTCGTGCTTCAAACAAGTCTGCAACACGCGGCAAACCCCCCGTAATATCACTGGTTTTAGATTGGTCTTTAGGAATTTTTGCCAATACCTCACCTGCGGTAATCACTTGGTTGTCTTCTAAGGTAATCTTAACCTCTGATGGCAAATAATGTGTGGACAACATCATCTCAGAATCTTGCTCATCAACCACCTTAATCATTGGCTTCAATCCTTTTGCCATTGAAGAGCGTTCGCCTTCATCAATCATTTCAAAAAAGTTAAGTCCAGTAAGTGGATCGGTGTTTTTATTAACGGTAACGCCTTCTACAAAATCAACAAAAACCACACGACCTGCTTGCTCGGAAATAATTGGATGTGTGTGTGGATCCCAATCAGCAATTTTATCTTTTGCTTTAACTGCACCACTATTTTGAATGTGAACAATCGCACCATAAGGAATCTTATAGCGTTCAACTTCTTGACCTTTGGCGTTACGAATAGTAACCTCAGAAGAACGGGAAATCACCACCAAATCACCACTTGCATTAGTAATCGATTTAAGGTTTTCAAAATGTGCCACACCATCGTTATCAATATTAACGCTACTCACTACCGTTGATGCAGATGCTGCACCACCAATGTGGAAAGTACGCATTGTTAACTGTGTACCAGGCTCGCCAATTGACTGCGCTGCAATTACACCCACAGCCTCGCCAACACCAATTTTGTGTCCTCGTGCCATATCGTTACCGTAACAAGAAGAACACACGCCATAACGCGCACTACAAGTAATGGTAGAGCGTGCCTTAATAGACTCTACGCCTAACTCATTAATTTTGTCTGAATCCTCTAAGGTAACTAAATGACCTTTAGGTAATAATACTTTTGTCGAATCTGGCACCAAGATATCTTCGGCCATTACTCGACCTAATACTGCATCACCTAAGGTTTGTACAATATTGCCACCTTCAATAGTCGCCTTCATCATCAAGCCATTTTCTGTACCGCAATCATCTTGATTGACCACCAAATCTTGTGCAACATCAACCAAACGACGCGTCAGGTAGCCTGAATTCGCTGTTTTAAGTGCAGTATCAGCCAAACCTTTTCGTGCACCGTGTGTTGAAATAAAGTATTGCATATTATTCAAGCCTTCACGGAAGTTTGAAGTAATCGGCGTTTCAATGATTGAGCCGTCTGGTTTTGCCATTAAACCACGCATACCTGCTAATTGACGCATTTGTGCAGGAGACCCCCTAGCACCAGAATCAGCCATCATATAAACCGAGTTAAAGGAAGGTAATTTTTCAGTTTTACCTTCGGCATTAACAAAATCATCAAAACCAATTTCGTCCATCATCGCTTTTGCCACCTTTTCGGAAGTGCGTGACCAAATATCAATCACTTTGTTATAGCGCTCGCCATCGGTAACCACACCTTGTGCATACTGTTTTTGAACCTCTTTGACTTGTGTTTTCGCCTCGTCAATCATGCCTTCCTTGGTATCTGGAATGGTCATATCGTTTGAACAGAATGAGATACCTGATTTAGTTGAATACTGGAAGCCCATATACATCATTTGATCAGCAAAAATCACAGTGTCTTTTAATTCTTGCGTTTGATAGCAAATATGAATTAATTTTGATACAACTTTTTTACTGATGGCTTGATTAATCAAGTCAAATGACAAGCCGTTTGGTAGAATTCTTGAGAAAATCGTACGACCAACAGTGGTATCAACAATGCGTTTACTACTTGGCTGATATTTACCATCAACTTTTTCATAATCCTGAATACGCAATTTAACTTTTGCATGCAAAGTAGTTGCACCTGACTCATAGGCATTCAGCGCCTCAGCTGCATTGGCAAAAATCATGCCCTCACCTTTTTGGTTTATCATATCACGAGTCATATAGTAAAGACCCAAAATCACATCCTGCGAAGGTACGATAATTGGCTCACCACTTGCGAGGTGTAAGACATTGTTAGAAGCCAACATTAAGGTTCTTGCTTCTAATTGCGCCTCTTCAGATAGCGGCACATGTACTGCCATTTGGTCACCATCAAAGTCGGCGTTAAATGCACCACAAACCAAGGGGTGTAATTGAATTGCCTTACCTTCAATCAATAACGGCTCAAACGCTTGGATGCCCAAACGGTGCAAGGTAGGTGCACGGTTTAGTAACACTGGATGTTGATGTACAACTTTTTCTAAAATATCCCAAACTTCTGGTGTTTCTGCTTCTACCATTTTTTTTGCCGCTTTAATAGTTGATGCTAAATTCTGTGCTTGCAAGCGATTGTAGATAAATGGCTTGAATAATTCCAATGCCATTTTCTTAGGTAGACCACACTGATGTAATTTAAGATAAGGACCACAAACAATCACCGAACGCCCTGAATAATCAACTCGCTTACCTAGTAAGTTTTGACGGAAACGACCTTGTTTGCCTTTAATCATGTCAGCAATTGACTTAAGCGGACGGCGATTATTGCCCATCACTGCACGACCACGACGACCGTTATCAATCAGTGAATCTACCGCTTCTTGTAACATTCTTTTTTCATTACGCACAATGATTTCAGGTGCATCTAATTCCAACAAACGCGCTAAACGGTTGTTACGATTAATCACTCGACGGTATAAATCATTCAAATCAGAAGTGGCAAATCGTCCGCCATCTAACGGCACTAATGGGCGCAAATCTGGCGGCAAAATTGGCAACACATTAAGTACCATCCACTCAGGTTTGTTACCTGATTGGATTAAAGAATCAATCAACTTTAAACGCTTATTGTACTTTTTGAGTTTGGTCTGACTCTTGGTATTTAGACTGTCTTCACGCAAATTAGCTGCTTCTTTTTCAAGCTGCATATCTTTGAGGACATCTTGAATGGCTTCTGCACCCATTTTTGCCTCAAACTCATCGTCACCAAATTCATCTAATGCATCAAAATACATCTCTTCAGTCAATAATTGTTTATGCGTGAGCGGTGTGTTGCCTGGATCAGTAACTAAAAATGCTTCAAAATACAACACTCGTTCAATGTCTTTTAGGGTCATGTCCATCAATAATCCCAAGCGAGATGGAAGTGATTTTAAATACCAAATATGTGCCACAGGTGCTGCTAAGTTAATATGACCCATGCGCTCACGACGAACCTTTGATAGCGTTACTTCAACACCACATTTTTCACACACCACATTGCGAAACTTCATACGCTTGTATTTACCACATAAACATTCAAAGTCTTTCATAGGTCCAAAAACTTTGGCACAGAACAAACCTTCGCGTTCAGGCTTAAAAGTACGATAGTTAATGGTTTCAGGTTTTTTTACCTCACCATATGACCATGAACGAATCTTCTCAGGAGAAGCCAGTCCAACTCTAATTGCATCAAAATCTTGCTCTTTGTTTTGATTTTTTAAAATCGCTAATAAATCTTTCATACAACTCTCCTAATTTTGTTCCAATTCAACATCAATACCCAGCGAGCGAATCTCTTTAATCAATACATTAAAGGATTCTGGCATCACTGATTCCGTTAAGTTCACACCATCAACAATACTCTTATACATCTTCGCACGACCTGCCACATCATCTGATTTGACCGTTAACATTTCACGCAATGTGTGTGCCGCACCATAAGCCTCAAGTGCCCAAACTTCCATTTCACCAAAGCGTTGACCACCAAATTGCGCTTTACCGCTTAGTGGTTGCTGTGTGACTAATGAGTAAGGGCCTGTTGAACGCGCATGCATCTTGTCATCAACCAAGTGATTGAGTTTTAACATATGCATATAACCCACCGTTACTGGGCGGTCAAATGCTTCACCTGTACGACCATCATAAAGCTGCTCTTGACCAGATTCTGGTAAATCAGCCAACCTTAATAATGATTTAATATCGTCTTCTTTAATGCCGTCAAATACTGGCGTTGCCATCGGCACGCCTGTGCGCAAGTTATTAGCCAATTCAATGATTTCATCATCATTAAACGAGTCTAAATTTTCTTTCTTGCCATGAGAATTATAAACTTTATCCAAGAAATCTCTAATTTCTACTACCATTTCAGTGCGTTTTTCATCCAACATAGCAGCAATCTTGTAACCTAAGCCTTTGGCTGCATAGCCCAAGTGAACTTCTAATACCTGACCAACATTCATTCGAGAAGGAACGCCTAATGGATTAAGTACCACATCAACAGTAGATCCATCTGCTAAATAAGGCATATCTTCCACTGGAGAAACGCGTGAAATAACACCCTTATTACCATGACGACCTGCCATTTTATCACCCACTTGCAATGTTTTACGCGTTGCCACATAAACTTTAACCATCTTCATTACACCTGGTGGCAATTCTGCACCTTCATCAATCTTGGTGCGTTCGTTTTCAAAGAATACATCAAATTCATCTCGTTTTACTTTGGCTTGTTTGACTAATGCTGCCACTTCTTTATTAACAGCGGCATCTTTTACCCTAAGTTTGGCAAAATCAATTTCTTCTAAAGGTCGCATTATTTTGGCATTTAATTTATCACCTGCCTCAATATTGCCCACACCTTTTGTTACCATATTGCCTGAAAGTTTTGTACGAATACGGCGGTAAATATCGCCATCAATAATACCAAACTCATCGTCAATATCTTTTCTGATTTTTGCCAAACGACTTTCGTCAATACTCAACGCTCTGGTATCTTTTTCAATGCGATCACGGGTAAAGATTTGCACATCGATAACCACACCGGATTTTGATGCACCAATACGCAATGAAGAGTCTTTAACGCTGCTGGCTTTTTCGCCAAAAATAGCACGCAATAATTTCTCTTCTGGAGAAAGCACCGTTTCACTCTTAGGGGTTACCTTGCCCACTAGAATATCGCCACCCTTGACCCTAGCACCGACATAAACTACACCCACTTCGTCCAATTTAGACAAAGCAGATTCACTAACATTTGGAATATCAGCGGTAATTTCCTCAGGACCTAGCGTGGTGTCTCGTGCGTAGGCAGTAAGCTCTTCAATGTGAATTGTGGTGTAGCGGTCTTCTTGTATCACTCGCTCAGAGATTAAAATTGAATCTTCAAAGTTATAACCATTCCATGGCATAAAGGCAATTTTCATATTTTGACCTAATGCCAATTCCCCTAAATCAGTTGAAGGACCGTCAGCCAAGACATCACCTGCCACTATTTTATCGCCAGCTTTAACCAAAGGTTTTTGGTTAATACAGGTATTTTGATTAGAACGAGCGTATTTAGTAAGATTGTAAATATCAACACCCAGTTCGCCTGCTTTAGCTTGTTTAGAATCCACACGAATCACAATGCGAGAAGCATCAACTGCCTCAACCACACCGCTATGCTTAGCTGTCACGCAAACACGAGAATCAATTGCCACCACTCGCTCAATACCTGTGCCAACCAAAGGCTTTTCGGCTTTTAATACAGGAACAGCTTGGCGTTGCATATTTGAACCCATTAAGGCACGGTTTGCATCATCGTGCTCTAAGAAGGGAATCAACGACGCTGCCACCGATGAGATTTGCTTAGAATCAATATCAATCAAAGTTACATCTGTGGAATTCACCAAAACAAATTCATTTTTATGACGACAAGAAATCAAATCATCCATCAGTTTGCCTTTTGTATCAATATTGGCATTTGCCTGTGCAATCGTATGTGCGATTTCATCAATCGCAGAAACATAGATAATTTCGTGTGTCACTTTGCCGTTCTTAACTATCTGATAAGGAGTTTCCAAGAAACCATAATTATTGGTTTTAGCGTAAACTGCCAAAGTGTTAATCAAGCCAATGTTTGGACCTTCTGGCGTTTCAATTGGACATAGGCGACCATAGTGCGATGGATGCACATCACGCACTTCAAAGCCAGCTCGCTCACGAGTCAAACCGCCGGGACCTAAGGCAGAAATACGGCGCTTATGTGTAACCCCTGATAACGGGTTAACTTGATCCATAAACTGCGACAACTGAGAAGAACCAAAAAACTCTCTAACAGCAGCGGATACTGGATTCGAGTTAATCAAATCTTGTGGAGTCAGTTCGTCTGTTTCAGCCAAGTTCAAGCCTTCTTTGACTGCTTTTTCAACACGCACTAAACCGATTCTAAATTGGTTTTCAATCATTTCACCAATCGCTCTAACGCGTCTGTTAGCAAGCGTATCAACATCATCAACTGAATCTTTACCATCTTTAATATCAATCAGTAATTTAATAACATTCAAAATATCTTCGTTTGCTAATACATGTATGCCCGTTTCCGAGTCAATACCCAAACGGCGGTTAAGCTTCATACGGCCTACTTTAGAAAGGTCATAGCGTTCATTCTTAAAGAACAAATTATTAAATAATAAATTAACCGCATCTTCTGTTGCTGGCTCACCTGGGCGCATCACATGATAAATGGACATGCGTGCTTCAATTTCAGTTTGTGTCTCATCCAAGCGCAAGGTGTCAGAAATATAAGCCCCTGTCTCAGATTCATTGACATATAGAATTTCAAGTTTTTTAACTTTATTGCCAGTGATAACTGCCAGTACTTCTTCAGTAACCACACTATTAGCAGCGATTAAAATTTCACCTGTTTCCTTATCAATTAAATCTTGCGAAACCACTTTATCTAATAAATACTCAAGCGGCATGTTAATGAATTTTATGCCCGCTTTTTCTAGAAGTTTTGCGTGTTTGGCAGTAATACGGCGACCTTTTTCAACCACCACATCTTTACCTGAGGTAATATCAAATTCAGCAATCGTGCCTTTTAATTTTTCAGGCGACAAACTCACATCACAAGATTTTGCCTTAAGTTTGACATTAACTTTCTCAAAAAAAGTATCAAGAATTGTATTTGAGTCAAGACCCATTGCACGCAATAGTGTGGTTACCGGCAACTTACGACGACGGTCAATTCGCACATATAAATGCTCGTGATGGTCAAACTCAAAATCCAACCACGAACCGCGGTAAGGAATAATACGAGATGAGAATAAAATCTTGCCTGAAGAGTGCGTCTTGCCTTTATCGTGTTCAAAAATCACACCAGGAGATCTGTGCAGTTGAGACACCACAACTCGCTCTGTGCCATTAATAACAAAGGTGCCTGTTTCGGTCATCAAAGGTAATTGACCTAAATACACATCTTCTTCAATAATTTGCTTAACTTTGCGTTTTTTCTTTAAAGTTGAGCCATTCTTATCAAATAAAACTAGGTTTAGTTTAACCCGCAATATTGAGGCAAAAGTAGCACCACGCAATTTACATTCTTCAACATTAAACTTTGGTTCTTGTAATTTATAATTCACATATTCAATTTCTGCATAGCCGTTATTTGCCGTGATTGGAAAGACAGATTGAAAAACTGCATGCAAACCAGCATCCTCTTTTTCTTTTCTGCCAGCCTGAATAAAACCATTGAATGATTCAATCTGAATAGCCAGTAAATCTGGTTCAGTTAAAATTGATTCTCTTGAGCCGAAATTATTTCTAATTCGCTTTTTTTCAGTAAATGAATAAGCCATGAATACCTCGCATTATTTAATCTTACAATTTAACATCTTTTAAAAAACTTTCTTCTAAGAAAGTCTTTTTAGTAATTAGGTCGGTCTATAAAAAATCTATAGACTGAAAGCACTTATTGGGAGTGCAAAAAAACACCAAAATCCCCTTACGGGGATTATGGCGTTTACGCAAAACTAATTATTTAAGTTCTACGCTAGCACCCGCTTCTTCAAGCTGCTTTTGAGTGTCTTCAGCATCCGCTTTAGGTACACTCTCTTTAACCGCAACAGGCGCTGACTCAACCATATCTTTTGCTTCTTTAAGCCCAAGACCTGTGATGCTGCGCACTACTTTAATAACAGCGACTTTCTTCTCACCAAAACTAGTTAACATTACATTAAATTCGTCTTTTTCTTCTACTGCTACGCCAGCATCTGCTGCTACTGCTACTGGTGCTGCTGCCGCTGCTGCCGAGACACCGAACTTCTCTTCCATTGCTGAAACCAGCTCAACTACATCCATTACTGACATATCAGCAATTGCATTTAAAATATCTTCATTGGTTAATTTAGCCATGATATTTACTCCTTTTTTTATTTATTATTGTTTTTATTGTGCCATCGCTGAAACCACTCGAGTTACTTGGCTAGGAATGTCATTTAGACTTCTCGCTAGTTTCTCAACTGGTGCCAACATCAATGCCATAACTAAGCTAATCGCTTGATCTTTGGTTGGTAAATCTGCAATGCGTTTAAGTTCATTTGCTTCCACAAAATTACCTGAAACGCCTAGACCCTTAACAACTAAATCTTCGTTTTCTTTAACGAAATCATTGAATACACGCGCTACTGCACCCGGATCTTCTTGTGAAAAACCAAGAATTACCGGCCCACTAAGCACAGGCATTACACACTCACATGCCGTATTCTCTAACGCTCTTTTTGCCAATGAATTCTTTACCACGCGTAAAGAAACATTCGCATCTATTGCACTAGCACGAAGATTAGTCATTTGTTCAACTGTTAATCCACGATACTCAGCTACGCCAACAGCGATACACCCATCAGCGAGTGCATTTACTTGTTTGACAACAACTTTTTTTGCTTCAAGATTTAGAGCCATTTTGTCTCTCTCCTAAAAAACAGTTTAAAAAAAGAAAGCCATACATCTGTATAACTTTCATCCTAGAGTATTCTCATACCCTCTACATAGGCTGAGTGTGTTACCACTCAATTAAACAAATACTCCAGAAGGAATATTTGCACCTATGGTCTTTGAGGTCATAGAACAATCTAAGACCCAAAAGAATTCTTGCTACTTAAATATCAACCGACGCCAAATCAACACTTAGACCTGGACCCATGGTTGATGAAATGCTCATTTTTTTGAAATAAACACCCTTAGCTGAGCTAGGTTTTGCTTTTTTCAACGCTTCCATTAAAGCGGTAATATTTTCAGCCAATGCCTCTGCGCTAAACGATGCCTTACCAATGCCAGCATGAATAATACCTCCTTTATCGGTGCGATAACGCACCTGACCCGATTTCGCATTATTAACTGCAGTAGCAACATCTGGCGTTACTGTACCAACCTTAGGATTGGGCATTAAGCCTCTAGGGCCTAACACTTGACCTAGGCGACCCACAACACCCATCGCATCTGGAGAGGCAATCACCACATCATAATTCAGGTCGCCATCCTGCATTGATTTCATCAACTCATCCATGCCAACAACATCAGCACCTGCTGCTTTTGCTTTTTCTACATTGTCGCCTTGGGTGAATACTGCAACACGAACTGATTTTCCAGTGCCCTTTGGCAATACTACTGCGCCACGCACATTTTGGTCAGATTTATTTGCGTCAATACCAAGATTAATACTGATATCAATAGACTCGTCAAATTTTGCCATTGAACAGTCTTTTAATAAATTAAGTGCATCAATAATTGGATAGCGTTTTTCTGCTTCAATTTTTGTTGCAAACTCTTTTTGTTTTTTTGTTAATTTAGCCATTTTCTCAACCCTCTACTTCAATACCCATTGAACGGGCTGTGCCAGAAATAATATTCACCGCTGCATCCATATCATTTGCATTCAAATCTTTCATTTTAATCGTTGCAACTTCTTCTAATTGTGCGCGAGTAATCTTACCAACCTTATCAGTATGTGGCATACCGCTACCTTTTTTAACGCCAGTTACTTTTAAAATCAACAATGCCGCTGGCGGTGTCTTGGTGATAAAAGTAAAACTACGGTCACTATAAACCGTGATAACCACTGGCACTTTCATGCCTTTATCGATATCTTGTGTTGAAGCGTTGAACGCTTTACAAAATTCCATGATATTCACACCATGTTGACCCAATGCTGGACCTACTGGCGGTGAAGGATTTGCCTCTTGTGCTGGAATCTGCAGCTTAATATATGATTCAATTTTTTTAGCCATTTTTTATCCTTAGTTTTGGGTGCAAACGCTTAATACAAGATTAGGCTCCCCTGTTAAATCACAACTCGAAAGTTGTTTTATTAAGTTTTCTGCACTTGAGAAAACGCCAACTCTACCGGTGTAGAACGCCCAAAAATCAACACTTCTACTTTCAGTAAATTCTTTTCATAATCCACCGCTTCAACCGTACCATTGAACTCATTAAAAGGTCCGTCAATAACCAAAATTTCTTCACCCGGCTGATAAGCAACCTTAGGTTTAGGTTTGTCAGTGCCTTCTTGAACGCGTGCCATAATCTTATCAACTTCTCGTTGAGTGATTGGCGATGGTTTGCCTGAAGAGCCACCAATAAACCCAATCACATTATTGGTATTTTTCACCAACAACCAACTTGGCTCAGTTAATTCCATATTGATTAACATATAGCCTGGGAAAAATTTACGCTCAGCTGTTTTCTTTTGACCATCTTTAAGCTCTACCACTTGCTCAGTCGGAATCATAACCTCGCTAAGCAAGTCTTCCAAGCCCTCTCTGGCAACCCCCTCTTCAATGGCAATCTTTACTTTCGCTTCATAACCGCTTCTTGCATGGAGCACATACCATCTCTTAGCCATCTAAAACTCCTCTTAATTTATTAATAGCTGCACAGCCCAAGTGAAAAATGCATCAACAATCCACAAGAAAATCGCAACAATAACCACTGCTACCATAATCATACCGGTTGTCTTAATAGTTTCATCTTTCGTCGGCCAAACAACTTTGCGTAGTTCAATTTTTGTTTCTTTAAAAAATGCATTTAATCGGATGCCCTGCGGTGATTTGAAAAATACAAATCCTGCCAGTACCAAACCCGCCAATAAAACCAGCACTTTATACAGCGTTGTATTTAACTCAAACGGATCTAAATAAAAAAGCACAAGAAAGCCTACCACAATTAGGATTGATGCAATCATTCCTATTGACGATCCTGTTTTTACTTGATTCTCTACACTCTTGCTCACATTACATCCTTAAAAAATATGGCAGGCAAGGAGGGACTCGAACCCCCAACCAACGGTTTTGGAGACCGCCACTCTACCAATTGAGCCACTTGCCTAAATTTAAAAAAAATTCCTTTAGTAGTCATATGAGCCACTAAAGGTATTTTATAAGACTTGAGAACAACTCAAGCCACTTACTCTTTTATCCTTAATCCGTCACCTTAGAAACCACACCCGCACCCACTGTGCGACCGCCTTCTCTAATGGCAAATCTTAAACCATCTTCCATGGCGATTGGAGAGAGAAGTTCTACTTCCATCTTCACATTATCACCTGGCATAACCATCTCTACATCTTTGGGTAATTGACAAGCACCTGTTACATCTGTGGTTCTGAAATAGAACTGTGGACGGTAGTTGTTAAAGAATGGAGTATGTCGTCCACCTTCGTCTTTGCTTAAGATATAAACTTCTGCTTCAAACTTTGAATGTGGCTTGATTGAACCGGGCTTAGCCAATACTTGACCACGCTCTACATCTTCTCGCTTTGTGCCACGAAGTAGGACGCCAACATTGTCGCCTGCTTCACCTGAATCAAGTAGTTTTCTAAACATTTCAACACCTGTACAAGTGGTAACCTGTGTATCTCTAATGCCAACAATTTCTAATTCATCGCCGACATTAACAATACCTGCTTCAATACGACCTGTTACTACCGTACCACGACCAGAGATTGAAAATACATCTTCAATCGGCATAATAAAGGTTTTGTCTGTGTCT
>NZ_FXLV01000001.1 GCF_900180345.1 Bathymodiolus heckerae thiotrophic gill symbiont | reverse complement strand
ATTGACACCATCACCGATGGACAAGGTAATATTGTTGAGCGTATGAGCTATCATGCATTTGGAGAAAGAAGACAAGGCGACTGGCGTGCCAGCGACCCACTACTCCCCATCATCCCAGCCTTAACTAATAGAGGCTTCACTGGGCACGAACACATTGATGAGATGGGCTTTATTCATATGAATGGTAGAGTGTATGACCCGAGTATTGGACGGTTTTTAAGTGCGGATACCTATATCCAAGACCCTTACAATACACAAAGTTACAACAGATACAGTTATGTAATAAACAACCCACTAAAATACACCGACCCTAGTGGAAACTTTTTTGGCATTGTATTGGGTCTGATTTCTGCAGTTGCCACTAAAGCAATGATTGCTGCTATTGGTGTCGAACTGTTATTAACAAAAATAGCAATCGCTTACGCTGTGAGTTATACAGTAACCTACGCCGCAACAGGCAGTGCCAAAGCCGCACAAGGCGCAGGACTGGCAGCAGGGTTGTTTATGGGCATTGGTGGATTACGAGGTGAAAAAATGGGCGTTGATGGCAAAATGCAGCACAATCCAGGCTGGGAATCAGGCTCTATGAAAACCCTGGCTGCCCATGGCTTGGCAGGCGGTATCGTGCAAGACAGAATGGGGGGTAGTTTTGGTGCTGGGTTCCTAGCAGGTTCAGTTGGTTCTTACCTTGGTTCATCAGGTAATGCAGCTAATACTAGCGAGCTTGTCACCAATACCATTACAGATGCGGTAGTTGGGGGTACAGTCTCAGTTATCGGTGGGGGTAAGTTTGCTAATGGGGCACAGACTGGGGCGTTTAGGTATTTGTTTAATGAGAGTATGCATAGCGGCTCTATTTCAAAACATACAATGTATGAAAACAAGCACGCTAGTTTTAGAGAAGAAAGAATTAATGGAAAATGGAAAGATATTGCTTTTGATCAAATACCTAGTAATGCCAGAAAAGCGTTAAAAATAACTGCTATGTTGAGACCAAGTGCTGGTTACCGAGATTATGAAATAAATTATTATTATCAATACGAAGAGAGGCAGTATAATGTTTACGGATATTATAGTAACGATATATTTGTACCGACTACCGCTAGATTCAACATAGAGCCAACAGGTAGAACCTCAGAAGTTATATATTTTAATGGAAAAGGAAAAGATCTTCGTGTCTGCCTATCTTTTCTTTGCACCTCTTATTGATTTGCAATGAAATCAGCTGTTTTTAATTTTATGCTACTGGTAATAATTTTATTTGTTTCTTTTTTTATTGCCATGACAACTTCTTTATCAACTGTTTTTGAAGAAATTAAACAACCAGAAAAAACTCAACGACATCTCTATTTAGAAAGCAAACAAGGCTATACTAGGATGGAAATGGATGATTTATATAAAGAAATAGATAAATTTGAAAAGAGATGGCATAAAAAGGGCGATAAAGAGAAAATTACTAATGCAGAAGGACTTGGTATAGTTTTAAATAGAATACAATTTATTTTTGCCTTTATAATATTTATTTTTTCTATGTTGTGTAAGGTTAAATCATATTTAGATTTTATTTCAATATTTATATTATTGATTTTGATAACATTTATAGTGCCAGTGTTATCAAATAGTATTTTTATTTTTTCTATTATTGCAACTTTTTCTGTTTCATTCTACAGAAGTAGGAGTAATAGGGGCAGGCTACTTTAAATAGTATAATTTCCATTTTTTATCACAAAACCTCTATACTATACAAAACCAAAGTGTTAGTGTAAATTAAGGGTCATGACAACTTAAGCATATTTAAAATCATGTTAAAGTACCGTTATGAAAGTAAAAAACAAGTATGTAAATCGTTCCCGTATTTCAGAGAAGAGATTTAGAGAAATAATTAAGTATTTTTCTCTTGATTTGAACGCAGTTCAAATCAAGGAATTAACAGGATTGAGCAGACAAACAATCAACAAATATTTAACCGCTATTAGGCTTAGAATTGTAGAACTATCCATACTTCAATCTGCCCCACTAGTGAGTCGATGAAAGCTATTTTGGCGCACGGCGCGTCCGCGGAAAACGCGGCCGTGGCGCCTTAGGGGAAACCATTGTTTTTGGCTTGCTAAAAAGAGGTGATAAGGTTTATACTGAGATTGTTCCAAACTGCAAAAGTACTACCCTACAAAGGATTATCAAGGGTAAAACTAGTATTGAAAGCGTCATTCATTCTGATGGTTGGCGAGGGTATAATGGTTTAGTAGATTTTGGCTATAAGAAGCATTTTAGAGTACATCATAGCAAGAATGAATTTGCTCGTGGTAATGCACATATTAACGGCATAGAATCATTTTTGGGTTATGCCAAAACAAGGCTGGTAAAATTTAAAGGAATGAATAAAAATATGTTTAATTTACACTTGAAAGAATGTGAATTTAGATTCAATAATCGCAAGCAAAATCTTTATAAGATTTTGCTTGAAATGTTCAGAAAAGAGTCGCTTAAGTTGTCATGACCCAAAAAATATTATCTTACAGTGTCAAGGTGCTAAAGTTAAGCGCTTGGTTTAGTGCAATTGCGGTATTAATTATTGCTTTAGTGGTGATGTTTTTTGTTACATTCCCCTCATTAATCAAAATACCTATTGCAACTCAGCTATCTGAACTTGGTGATTTAGAAATCACGCTGTCTGATGTGCATTTTGATTTTAAGCAAGGGTATTTGTTTTTACAAATAGACGGCTTGAATATTGACACGCCTAAGCAAACACCACATAGGCAAAACAAACCAATAGCAACGATTGACCATTTGAAATGGAAAATTCGTTTAAATTCGCTTATTAATGATATTTACAGTCCAAGCAAAATTTTTATTGATACTTTGGTATTTTATCCAAATACTAGCCAACTTGATGTTAATAAGATTCGACAGTTAGTTTCCCCTCAAGGCTTAGAGTCGCTTGATTTTCTCAAGTCATTGAGTATCAACAAAACTTTAATCAAAGGAGGACTAAACCTTGAGATTGCGCCGATGTTATTCACACACGATAAAGCGCAACTTTCTCTTAAAATAACAGGGCAAACCCTCGGATTTGGCTTATCAGATGCGCAACTGGGCAAGATAGATATTGTTGCTACTTTGATGCGCATACAATCCGAACACGAACATTCTTTAATTTTACCAATAGTGATTAGTAATAAGGATTTGTCAATCAATAGTACGGTTAAATTTTCTCATCAAGAGGGCAATGACTTTGTTGAACTTGAGAGTTACATAGAGCGTATGCAGGTTAATAATCTTGCTAAATACCTGCCTCTACAATGGGTGGGCGATGATACTTATGCTTGGATAAAACGCGGTTTTATTGCAGGCACATTGCAACACTCAAAACTACATATTAAGAAAAATTTATCAACCACAAACGCCATTGAATTGCAATTCAGCACACAATTAAAAGAGATGGAATTGTTGTTTAATTCTGGTTGGAAGCCGCTTAAACAACTCAATGCCAGTCTTGAGACTGATGGTAAAAAAATCCAAGTAATAGTGCATGACACCAAACTCAATGAAATGACTTTAAATGCGATTAAAGTACAAATTAAGGACATCAGTCAGGAGAATTTAGAAGTAGAAGTGATGGGTAAAATCAATACTCAAAGCGAGCGTTTGCTTGCATTTTTGAAGCACACTCCGCTGAGTAAAGAGGTGAGTAAAACGCTCAATCAATTTAGCTTGTCTGGCAAGGTTAATGGCAACATACAATTGGTCATTCCGCTAGATGAAAGAGCGTCAAAATTGGATATCGATTTAACACTTAAAGACAATCGTTTGAGTGTTTTAGAGGGTGCAGTTGTGGTTGAGGATTATAACTCAAAGCTGCTGTTTCATCATAATGAAATTACGGCCACTGGCGTGGGCAATATTCGAGGTATGCCATTTGATATTCGTATCAATCCTAATAATAGAAACGATGACGATGAGCGTACTTTTGGCGTGGAATTGGTAAACAATAATGCTAAATTTAAGACTTATATCACCAAACAACTTGATCAATCTTGGCGTGCGAGAATTGAATCTGAATCGGTTAAGGGCAATATAGCCGTTATTCTAAATGAGGATGGCATTCCAATTGTCCAATTATTAGGCGTGCAAATAACAACTTTAGATGCGATTAAAGGTGATTGGAAAATCAGTCCACAAGATTTTCCAAGTATGCACTTGAGCACAAAAGACATTTATATTAATGAAAATGTTTTGCCAAATTTTAGTGCTGAATTGACCTCTAAAGGTAATGTACTTGTTATTAATGATTTGAAATTTGAAGGATTTGGTGTTGGCAGTAAAGCACTCAGCTTTCAAGGCGCTTGGGACGGTAGCAAAACACGACTACACGCTAAGGCAAAAGACAAAGGCTTGACTGAGTTCTTGGAAAAACTAAAAGTGAAAGAAAAAGTCACTGGCGGAGAGTTTGACTTTGATGTGCACCTTGCTTGTGAATGTGCCCCGTGGAATATGAATTATCAATATATCACTGGCCATATTACTATGAATGTGAAAGAAGGTGTGTTTACCGATAAAGACCCTAATATTGGGCGTATTCTATCACTGTTAAACATCAAATCAATTGCCAAACGCCTGAAACTAAATCTCTCTGATGTGACCAATAAAGGCTTTACTTATGACAATATAACCACGAAAATCCATCTACAAGATGCGAAAGCTAAGATTGAATATTTTAATCTTGAAGCTTCATCAAGCAGCATTACGCTAAGCGGGCAAAGTAATATTGTTGATAAGCAATATGATTTGGTGGCAAAAGTAACGCCTGCCATTGGTGATGCAGTACCTATAGCGACCTATCTTGCAGGTGGTGGACTGGTTGGGTTGGGTGTGTGGCTGGTGGACGAGGCACTATTTGATGGTAAAATAATCAACAAATTTGTTGATGGAGTAGCAGAGTTTGAATATAAAATCACAGGTCCATGGAGCAACCCTGTTATTAAGAAAATACAATAAGGATGTAAGAGGTTGAACCCCTTACAATACAAATATGATTGAACAATTGTTAAGCCAGCATCATTTAAATCAAGGAAAAATTGAAAATCTGCTCTCAGATTTATTTGTCAAAGGCACTGATTATGCCGATTTGTATTTCCAGCATTCTGTTGCTGAATCTTGGTTTTTAGAAGAGAAAATTGTCAAATCAGGTGCCTATAATATCAGCCATGGTGTCGGCACGCGTGCGATTAAAGGCGAACAAACAGGCTTTGCGTATTCAGATGATTTGAATATAGACGCTATTGAAAAGGCCATTAATTTTGCCAAAGGCATTTCTAAACATCAAACATCACAAACCATTATGCCGTTTCAATTCATACCTCAAGTGGCTAAATACAGCGGACTTAGTCCTCTAGGTAGCTTAACCTCAGTAGAAAAAGTTGATTTATTAAAAAGAATTGACGCTATTGCCAGAAAAGAGCCAAAAGTGAAACAAGTCAGTGCTTCATTGTCAGGCGCTTATACCGAAGTATTGATTGCCTCAACGGACGGCGTTTATCAAAAAGATTATCGCCCAATGGTGCGTGTCAGCGTCAGTGTGATTGTGGAACATAACGGCCGAATTGAGCAAGCTTCAAGCGGCGGTGGTGGTCGTTATGATTATCGTTATTTTATTGACCATAATTTAGATGAAATCTACACTCACGAGGCAATTCGCCAAGCCTTGGTCGCACTTGAGGCGCAAGAAGCTCCTGCTGGCAAACTGCCCGTGATATTAGGCTCAGGCTGGCCAGGTGTATTATTACACGAGGCGATTGGTCATGGGTTGGAAGGGGACTTTAATCGTAAAGGCACTTCAGTTTTTACCGGCAAAATTGGCGAACAAGTGGCAAGTGAAAAATGCACTATTGTGGATAACGGTACCTTGGCCAATCGCCGTGGCTCACTCACTATTGACGATGAAGGCACGCCAACACAAAACACCACCTTGATTGAAAATGGCATTCTAAAGGGCTATCTATTCGACAAAATGAATGCAAAATTAATGGGAAAACCCCTCACTGGCAATGGGCGACGCGAATCTTATGCCCACATTCCCATGCCTAGAATGACCAACACTTATATGCTTAACGGAGAGGACACTTTAGAGGAGATGATCGCTTCAGTTGATGAAGGTATTTACGCCGTAAACTTTGATGGCGGGCAAGTGGACATCACCTCGGGCAAGTTCGTCTTCTCTACCAACGAAGCCTATTTCATCAAAAACGGCAAAATTACTCACCCCGTCAAAGGCGCAACGCTCATCGGCGCTGGCGACGAAGTCCTTAAAAAAATCTCCATGGTTGCCAACGACCTGAAACTCGATGGTGGCGTTGGTGTCTGTGGCAAAGACGGGCAAAGTGTACCAGTAGGCGTGGGTCAGCCAAGCCTTAAAATCGATGAACTCACCATTGGTGGCACACAAGTCGAATAAGGCAAGCATTAATTAAATTAGTCACCCTGATGTGTTAAGCGAGCTAAAACAGAAATACACCATAATTACGAAAAAATCTCCAATAAATTGGCTATAATGTTTTACTTCTGTCAATAAGAGAGACAAAGTGTTAGAAAATTATTTACCCATTATGGTTTTTATTTTTTTAGGGATTGCATTTGGCATTGGTCCAATGTTAATCGGCTATTTGTTAGGACCAAGCAAACCAGATGAAGAGAAAAATTCTCAGTTTGAGTGTGGTTTTCCTGCGTTTGACGATTCTCGTATGTATTTTAATGTGCGGTATTATTTAGTAGCAATTTTGTTTATTTTGTTTGATTTAGAGGTCGCCTTCGTCTTTCCATGGGCAGTGGTTCAGTCGCAACTTGGCTGGTTTGGTTTTGTGGCTATTAGTATCTTTTTATTTTTATTGGTAGTGGGTTTTATTTTCGAATGGAAGAAGGGAGCGCTGGAATGGGAATAAACTCTGTCTTGCTAAAAGAAAAAATACTCGCTTATTTGACAAGAGGTTTGTGTGGCAATTGAAGGCTTAATGAAAGAAGGGTTTGTAACCACTTCGCTTGACAAAGTCATTAATTGGGCGAGAACGGGTTCGTTATGGCCGATGACTTTTGGTTTGGCGTGTTGTGCGGTAGAGATGATGGAGGCGGGTTCTTCGCGTTATGACCTTGACCGTTTTGGCGTTGTTTTTAGACCTACGCCACGCCAGTCAGATCTGATGATTGTGGCTGGTACGCTGACTAACAAAATGGCACCTGCTTTGCGCAAAGTTTATGACCAAATGCCTGAGCCAAGATGGGTGATTTCTATGGGGTCGTGTGCGAATGGCGGAGGCTATTATCATTATTCTTACGCAGTCGTTAGAGGTTGCGATCGTATTGTGCCAGTAGATGTGTATGTACCCGGTTGCCCGCCAACGGCAGAAGCATTGTTGTATGGTATTTTACAATTACAAGAAAAAATCAAACGCACTAACACCATTGCAAGGACATAAATGCAAGACTTAAAAACACAATTAGTGGAAGAATTTGGCAAAGACAAAGTTGTTGAAGCATTTGGCGAATTAACTTTAACGGTTGATGCCGCTGATATTATTAAATCGTGTTTAAAACTCAGAGATGTTTTCTTCTTTGATACTTTGATTGATTTGTGTGGCGTAGATTATTTGACTTATGGTCAGTCTGATTGGGATGCCAACGCCAGTTCTTCAGGTTTTGGCAGAGCACGCGAAGCGCAGATCGATGAAGACAGGCATGATAAGCGCTTTGCTACAGTCTATCATTTGCTTTCAGTGCGTAAGAATCACCGACTTCGAGTAAAAGCGTTTGTCGATGAAGCACAACCCATGATTAAAACAGTAACAGGCGTTTGGGCAGTAGCAGATTGGTATGAACGAGAGGCGTTTGATTTGATGGGTATTTTGTTTGAAAATCATACAGACTTGCGTCGTATTTTGACTGATTATGGCTTTGTTGGGCATCCATTGCGCAAGGATTTTCCCATGATTGGCGAAGTTGAGATGCGTTATGATGAAAAATTGGGTCGTGTGGTATATGAGCCAGTGAGTATCGAGCCGAATATTAATGTACCTAGAGTAATCAGGAAATAAGGTTTTATAAAATGGCTGAAATCCGTAACTATACACTTAACTTTGGTCCACAGCATCCTGCGGCACACGGCGTTTTGCGTCTTATCTTGGAAATTGATGGCGAGGTGATCGAACGCGCCGACCCACATATCGGGCTACTTCATCGTGGCACTGAAAAACTTGCTGAATCTAAGCCTTACAACCAGTCTATTGGCTATATGGACAGGCTTGATTATGTCTCAATGATGTGCAACGAGCATGCCTATGTGCGGGCCATTGAAACCATGCTTGAGCTGGAAGTACCACAGCGGGCACAATACATTCGGGTGATGTTTGATGAAATTACCCGCATTCTTAACCACCTAATGTGGCTAGGTACGCACGGGCTTGATGTAGGTGCCATGAGTATTTTCTTGTACGCTTTTCGTGAACGAGAAAAATTAATTGATTGCTATGAAGCGGTATCAGGCTCACGAATGCATGCGACTTATTATCGCCCAGGCGGCGTGTATCGTGATTTGCCCGAGAAAATGCCGCAATATTTAAAAAACGATTTCCGTAAGCCTAAAGAATTAGAGGTAATGAACAAAAATCGTCAAGGCTCGTTATTGGATTTTATTGATGATTTTGTCAAAGAATTCCCAAAAAGCATCAAACAATATGATGATTTATTAACAGACAACCGTATTTGGAAACAGCGTTTGGTGAATATTGGCATTGTTTCTGCCAATCGCGCTAAACAATTAGGCTTTACAGGCCCCATGTTGCGTGGCTCTGGCGTGGCATGGGATTTGCGAAAAAATCAGCCGTATGCAGTTTACGATAAATTAGAATTTGACATTCCCGTAGGCGTGACAGGTGATAGTTACGACCGCTATTTGGTGCGTATGGAAGAGATGCGCCAGTCTAATCATATCATCAAACAGTGTATAGATTGGCTAAGGCTTAATCCAGGCTCAGTGATGAGCAACGACCACAAAGTCGCACCGCCAAATCGTGAAGCCATGAAAGACGATATGGAATCACTTATTCATCATTTTAAACTGTTTACTGAAGGCTATTGCCTGCCAGAAGGTGAAGTTTATTCTGCTATTGAGCATCCTAAAGGGGAGTTTGGTATTTATTTAATTTCCGATGGCGCAAATAAGCCTTATAGAGTAAAAATTAGAGCGCCAGGTTTTGCCCATTTAGCAGCAATGGATGAGATGGCAAAAGGGCATATGCTTTCAGATGTAGTAACTATTATCGGCACGCAGGATATAGTTTTCGGAGAGATAGACCGATGAGAAACTTCGTCTTTTTCCCTTTTGCTGCGTTAAACTTGCCACTCATTCGGTCACATAGTAAAAACTATACTCCCTCATTCGTGTCTGCATTTGCCTTGCATAAGGAAAAAATACTCGTTTCTGTAAGGGGCTTTATTTTCCCTTTTGCTGCGTTAAACTTGCCACTCATTCGGTCACATAGTAAAAACTATGCTCCTTCATTCGTGCCTATATTTGCTTTGCATAAGGAAAAAATATTGGCTTCTATAAAAATGAGGGGTTTGGTGTTATGATTTCTAATCAAGCAAAAAAACAAATTGATGTTTGGGTAGCAAAATACCCAATAGGACGCCAAAGCTCTGCGGTGATGGAGGCGTTGAAGATTGTACAGGCAGAAAATGAAAACAGACTGAGTGCTGACATCATTCAAGCGGTGGCCGATTATTTAGATATGCCTAGTATTGCCGCTCAAGAGGTGGCAACATTTTATGAAAACTATAATCATAAATCAGTAGGAAAACACACCATTCGCATTTGCCACAATATTTCTTGTATGCTCAACGGTGCTGATGATTTGGTTAAATATTTAGAAAAGAAACTCGGCGTTAAAACAGGTAAAGTAACAAAAAATGGATTAGTCAATGTGAAAAAAGTTGAGTGCTTAGGCGCTTGTGTTGGTGCGCCAATGTTTCAAATTGGTGAACAGTATTATGAAAACCTAACCAAGCAAAAAATTGATGAAATTGTGGATAATTTAAAATGAATGAAGTTTGTTTTAAAAACTTAGATAAGAAAAAATGCTACTCGCTTAAGGTGTATGAGCAAAGTGGCGGTTATAGCATTTGGCGCAAAATCCTAAAAGGCGAGCTTACACCTGAAGAAATCATTGATGAATTAAAAGCCTCAGGCCTGCGTGGTCGTGGCGGTGCAGGCTTTCCCACTGGGCTTAAGTGGAGTTTTATGCCACGCAATGCTAGTATGCAAAAATATGTAGTTTGCAACTCAGACGAAGGCGAGCCAGGCACTTGCAAAGACAGAGACATTCTTAGATATAACCCCCATGCCGTGATTGAAGGTATGGCGATTGGTGGCTTTGTAATGAATGCCAGCGTGGGTTATAACTATATCCGTGGCGAATTTATGGAGCCGTTCAAGCGTTTTGAAGGTGCATTAAAAGAAGTTTACAAAGCAGGCTTATTGGGAAAAAACATTGGCGCCAGCGGTGTGAGCTTTGATTTACACACTCATTTAGGGGCAGGTGCTTATATTTGCGGCGAAGAAACAGCTCTTTTAGAGTCTATTGAGGGCAAAAAAGGGCAACCAAGATTTAAGCCGCCGTTCCCTGCAAATGTGGGTTTATTTGGTCAGCCAACTACCATTAATAACACCGAAAGTTTTGCTTCTGTACCTGAAATCCTATCCCAAGGCGGGCAATGGTTTGCTGATATTGGTGTAGAAAATTCTGGCGGTTGTAAATTATTTTCAGTAACGGGTCATGTGCAAAAGCCATCTAATTTTGAAGTGCCAATGGGCATACCGTTCAAAGATTTATTAGAGATGGCTGGTGGTATTAAAAAAGGCAGAAAACTAAAGGCCGTGATTCCAGGCGGATCATCAACCCCAGTACTAACAGCAGAAGTAGCAATGGAAATGACTATGGACTACGACGGCATTGAAAAAGCAGGCTCAATGCTTGGTGCAGGCTCGGTAATTGTAATGGACGATTCAACTTGTATGGTTGCAACCTTAACCCGTCTAGCGCATTTCTATTATGATGAATCTTGTGGGCAATGCACGCCGTGTCGTGAAGGCACAGGCTGGTTATATCGTGTGTTAAAACGCATTATGGACGGCGATGGTAAAGCAGATGATATTGATTTATTGCTGGGAGTGAGTGACAAAATTATGGGCAATACCATCTGTGCACTGGGCGATGCGGCTGCCATGCCAGTGGAGAGTTTTTTAAGAAATTTTAGACCAGAGTTTGAATATTATATTAAACACGGCAAGTCAATGGTGAAAGGATAATGGCTGATATTGAAATTGAAATTGACGGAAATTTAGTAAGTGCCAAAGCGGGTGAGATGCTCATTGCTGTTACTGACAGAGAAGGCATCAGTGTACCTAGGTTTTGTTATCACAAAAAACTATCAGTAGCGGCAAATTGCCGTATGTGCTTAGTGGATGTGGAGGGCGCACCAAAACCACAACCTGCGTGCTCTACGCCGATTAATGAAGGTATGAAAGTGCACACCAATAATGAAAAAGTTAAGGCCTCACAAAAAGCAGTGATGGAATTTTTACTTATTAACCACCCCTTAGATTGTCCGATTTGCGATCAAGGTGGTGAGTGTGAATTGCAAGATGTGGCAATGGACTATGGCTCGGATGTTTCACGATTTAGCGAAGGTAAGCGAGTGGTTGTGGATGGCGATATTGGTCCATTGATTCAAACCGATATGACCCGTTGCATTCACTGCACTCGTTGTGTGCGTTTTGGCGCTGAGATTGGTGGCATTATGGAAATGGGTGGCACTGGTCGCGGCGAAGACTTGAAGATTGAGCCGTTTTTAGCTGAGGGTATTCAATCAGAACTTTCGGGTAATATGATTGATGTTTGCCCAGTGGGCGCGTTGACTTCCAAGCCATTTCGTTATGAATTAAGGACATGGCAGATGAATTCTGTTTCCAATATTGCTAGACACGATTTGACTGGCTCCAATATTGTTACGCAAACCTACAAAGGTAGGGTTAAGCGTATTGTTGCCAAAGACAATGACAGCGTTAATGAGACTTGGATTTCTGATAGAGACCGTTTTTCTTATGAGGGTTTGGCACATGAGAATAGATTGCTTAGCCCGCAAATCAAAGTGAAAGGTGAATGGCGGGAAGTTAGCTGGGATGAGGCGCTTGAATTTGCTATGCGCGGCCTGACTGACAAGGTATTAAACACAGGAGAGGCTAATAAATTAGGCGCATTAGCCTCAAATACTGCGACACTTGAAGAATTCCATTTATTGCAAAAATTATTAAGAGAAGTAGGTTCTGAAAATATTGATTACCGTCTCAATATCAAGGATTTAGAAAATACAGTTACATTAGAATCCAATATTAAATTAGCAGGATTAGAGGGCGTTGATCATGTGTTGATTATTGGCTCTAATCCAAGATTAGAGCAACCAATGATTAACCATCGTTTGCGCAAAGCGTCGCTATCTGGTGCAAGTATTGATGTGATTAATGTCATGGCATTTGATTTTAATTATCAATTAAACAGCGAAAATATCGTTACACCAAATCAAATAGCATTCATGTTGGCAGAGGTGCTAAAGTTAATTTTACAAGCCTCTAATGCTGAGATTCCAGAGGCTCTGAGTAAGATTGAGGCGAGCGATACAGCAAAACAATTGGCAGATAGATTGCTAGATGCAGATAATTCGGTGATTATTTTGGGCGAGCATATGGTTAATAACCCACAGGCATCAAGCATAGCGCAATTGATTAACGAGATTGCTCAGCAAACCAATTCTACAACACTGAATATTAGTGCAACGGCGAATTCAATGGCAGGTGATTTGACAGAATTTGTTCCTGGAAAAAAAGGGCTGGATGCAAATGCAATGTTGGCAACAGGCTTAAAGGCTTACATTCTGCTAGATGTTTATCCGCACTTCGATTTTCATCATCCTGCCCAAGCGATTAAAGCATTAAGTAAGAAAGATGCCTTTGTTATTTCCATGAACAGTTTTAAAGATGAGGCGGTTGCGCAATATTCAGATGTGATGTTGCCAATCGCAAGTTTTTATGAAACCTCAGGCTCACATATTAATATTGAGGGCAAAGTGCAGTCATTCTGTGCGTCTGTCAGTGCGCCAAGCGATGTTAAGCCAGCATGGAAAGTGCTAAAAGTATTGGCAGATTTATTACAATTACCAGGCTTTCACTTTGCCAATTCTATGCAAGTTACCAGTGAAATTTCTAATCAAGGACACAAGCAAAATGTTAGCAATAAGAAGCTTGACATTAAGGTTAAACGCAGTGTGAATGTGATTTGGCAAAAATCACCTTATGCGGTTGATGCTTTATCTAGGCATGCCAGCGCCTTGCAAGCCACTAAAATCGGTCAAATGCATAGTGCGTCGATGAACAAAGCCACGGCTAAGAAATTGGAAGTTGCTGAAAATGACAACTATCTAGGTGTGCCAGTTTCAATCCGTGAATCAGTTGCCAATAATTGCGTTTTTGTGAATACAAATAAGCCAATTAGAGGTGAGTTATGATTGCATTTTGGCAGTGGATACATGCGTTAATACCTTGGTTTGATGGGGCAATTGCCACTATTGTGATTATCTTAATTAAAGCCATTGCTTTAGTGATGCCGCTGATGTTGGTTGTGGCTTACTTCACTTATGCTGAGCGTAAAGTGATTGGCTATATGCAACTGCGTGTCGGGCCGAATCGTGTTGGGCCAAAAGGCTGGTTGCAACCTATTGCAGACGCTTTAAAACTAATGACCAAGGAAATAATTTTCCCAAGTAAGGCGAATATCTACCTGTTTTTATTAGCACCAGTCTTGGCAATTGCACCTGCAATCGCTATTTGGGCGGTTATTCCCTTTGATGAAGGTATGTATGTCGCCAATTTAGATATTAGCTTATTGTATGTATTAGCGATTGGTTCGGTGGGTGTTTATGGCATTATTCTAGCGGGTTGGGCATCAAATTCTAAGTATCCATTGCTAGGTGCATTGCGAAGTGCATCGCTGTTGGTTTCTTACGAAATTGTGATTGGTTTTGCGTTGGTAACTGTGGTAATGATTGCAGGTAGTGTCAATCTGAACGATATAGTGATGGCACAAAAAGGCAGTATTTTAAATTGGTATTGGATTCCTTTGTTCCCAATGATGATTATCTTTTTTATCTCGGCTTTGGTAGAAACTAACCGTGCGCCATTTGATGTGGTGGAAGGGGAATCTGAGATTGTCGGCGGCACTCATGTTGAATATTCGGGTATGACTTTTGCAGTTTTCTTCTTAGCAGAATATGCCAATATGATTTTTATGGCAGTGTTGGCAGTGATATTGTTTTTCGGTGGTTGGCATTCTCCGTTTGAAGGTATTGCGTATTTAGAGGCAGGTTTTGCTTGGGTGCCGGGCATTATTTGGTTATTGGCAAAATCTACTTTCTTTATGTTTTTATATTTGTGGATTCGTGCGACTTTTCCGCGTTTTCGTTATGACCAAATTATGCGCTTGTCTTGGAAGGTGTTTTTACCATGGACGATTGTTTGGATTTTTGTGGTAGCATTGATGACGCAACTTAAAATAGGCCCTTGGTTTTAATTCATCTGAGTAATTTTATGATTAATAATATTAAAAAATTAATAAAAGACTTTAGCTTAAGTGAGCTTCGTGGCGGGCTAAAAATCACAGCCAAAGAACTGATTAACAAAAAAATTACTGTTCAATTTCCTGAGGAGAGAACGCCGATTTCACCTAGGTTTAGGGGCTTACACGCTTTGCGTCGTTACCCAAATGGTGAAGAGCGGTGTATTGCTTGTAAATTGTGTGAAGCGGTTTGTCCAGCAAATGCCATTACCATTGAATCTGAAATGCGTGATGATGGTACTAGACGCACCACGCAATACGACATTGACTTATTCAAGTGTATTTTTTGTGGTTTTTGTGAAGAAGCTTGTCCTGTTGATGCAATTGTAGAAACGCAAATTTTTGATTATGCTTTTGTTGATTCTAGAGAAGGCAGTATTATTGACAAGGCGCACCTATTAGAGGTCGGCGATAACAACGAACAAATGATTAACGAGACCAAATTAGAAGATGCGAAATACCGATGAATAGAGTAGATAATATTATTCGTACTATTGCAAGCGAATTTCATCAGATTTTTGATGTCAATGTATCTTTGTTGTTGTTTGGTTCGAGGGCAAATAATACTGCCAGCCAATATTCGGATATCGATTTGGCCATTCAACACACACAAGAATTAGACGGCAACAAAATGCGAAAATTTCAAAATTTTATTGACAATATGCCTACTTTATATAGCGTCGATTTACTTGATATTAATGATGCTAGTGCCGAACTGAAAAAACAAATTAACCACAGTTCGATTCTATTATGAACACAATAAGATACAAAAATTTTAGACAATCGACAAGTAAACTGCAAGAGGTTTTGTTGGAAAATAAAACCGATATTGTGTGGGATAGTGCGATTAAGCGTTATGAAATTTGTTACGAATTGTCATGGAAATCAATACAAGAACAGTTAAAAAATGAAGGATTAGAGGTTTGTAATTCGCCAAAAAATTGTTTTAAACAAGCGTTTAAATTAGGCTTGATAGAAGAGGAAGAAATGTTTGCCGATATGGTGCAAAATCGCAATCTAACCACGCACACCTATAATGAAGATTTGGCAGATAAAATCTATGCTCAACTTGAGGGTTATTTGCAGATACTAACCAACCTTGCTAAAAATATAGGTAAAAATTATGAGCTTTGATCAAATATTATTTTATGTTTTCTCATTTTGGTTTATTGCTGCCTCATTGGCGATGATTTTTTCACGCAATGCAGCAAAAGCCGTATTGTTTTTAATTTTGGCTTTCTTTTCTGCGGCGAGTATTTGGATTTTACTTGAGGCAGAGTTTTTAGCGATTACCTTGATTTTGGTGTATGTCGGTGCAGTAATGGTGTTGTTCCTATTTGTCATTAAGATGCTTAATATTGATAAATCTAGTCTGCGTGCGAAATTTGCGAGTTATTTGCCACTGGGTTTGATTGTGGCAGCCATTATTGCCGCTGAAATGGCGCTGGTATTAGGTAACAATCAGTTTGGTTTAGAGATGATGGCAGCACCGGCGAGGCACGCAGCAGATTACAGCAATATTACCGTTTTGGCATTACAACTTTACACTGATTATGTGTATCCATTTGAATTGGCAGCGGTATTGTTGTTAATTGCGATTATTGCAGCAATTACCTTGGTGCATAGAAACGAAGGCAATCGTAAGACTCAAAATATTGCAGAGCAGGTTAGTGTTAAAGCCAAAGACAGAGTGTACTTGGTTTCAATTACCACGCCGAATAAGGAGGGAAAATAATGGTTAGTTTGAGTGATTATTTAATTCTAAGTGCCATTATTTTTTGTATTGGCTTGGTGGGTATTTTTGTTAATCGAACCAATATTATTACTTTACTGATGTGTGTTGAGTTAATTTTAGTGGCAGTGAATACTAATTTTATTGCCTTCTCGCACTTTTTAGGCAATGAAGCGGGGCAAATTTTTGTTTTCTTTATTTTGACAGTGGCAGCAGCAGAAGTGGCTATTGGGCTGGCAATTCTAACTTTATTGTTTAGAAATAAAGGCTCTATTAATGTTGATGTTACTAACAGTTTGAAGGGTTAATAAAAGAGATAAACTATGGAAAATTTTTATTTAACAATTGCACTTTCTCCTTTAATAGGCGCTATTATTGCTGGTTTTTTTGGGCGTGTATTGGGTCGTTCTGCCACACACACCATTACCATTTTAGGGGTGTTGGTTTCTACGGTGCTTGCGCTCATGGTTTTTAATCATCATGTGTTGGAGCGGGGCGAAGTTTTTAATCAAAACCTTTATACTTGGATGCAAATTGGTAATCTGAATGTGAGTGTTGGGTTTTTAGTTGATAACCTAACCTCTGTGATGTTGGTGGTGGTGTCGTTTGTGTCGTTAATGGTGCATATTTACACCATTGGCTATATGCATGATGATAAGGATTACACCAAGTTTTTTAGTTATATTTCTCTGTTTACTTTCTCAATGTTTATGCTAGTAATGAGTAATAACTTTATGCAGTTGTTCTTTGGCTGGGAGGCAGTGGGATTGGTTTCTTATTTATTGATTGGTTTTTGGCATCACAAAGAAAGTGCTGTTGAGGCGAATTTAAAGGCCTTTTTAGTTAATCGTGTTGGCGATTTTGGTTTTTTATTGGGCATTGGTTTAGTATTGGCATTTAGTGGCTCGCTTGACTATATGGAAGTGTTTGCCAGCCTTGATAACACAGTTAATCAAACACTCTGGGGTATGGATTTAATTACCGTGATTTGTTTGTTGTTGTTTGTTGGTGCGATGGGTAAATCAGCGCAAGTACCACTTCATGTTTGGTTGCCAGGTTCAATGGAAGGCCCAACACCAATTTCAGCACTGATTCACGCTGCCACTATGGTAACAGCGGGTATTTTTATGGTATCGCGTATGTCGCCGATGTTTGAAATGAGCGATGTGGCACTCACTGTGGTTATGGTTGTGGGTGCGATTACCGCCTTATTTATGGGTTTGCTTGGTATTGTGCAAAATGATATTAAGAAAGTGGTGGCGTATTCGACCTTGTCACAGCTGGGCTATATGACGGTCGCCTTAGGTGTAAGTGCTTATTCGGTGGCAATTTTTCATCTTATGACACATGCATTTTTTAAGGCGTTATTATTCTTGGGTGCAGGTTCGGTAATTGTTGCTATGCACCACGAGCAAGATATTCGTAAAATGGGTGGTTTGCGTAAGAAAATGCCTATTACTTACTGGACAGGCTTGATTGGCACGCTGGCACTTATTGGTTTCCCAGGTTTTGCAGGCTTTTATTCGAAAGATATGATTATTGAAGCGGTGCATTTCTCGCAATTACCGTATGCTGACTGGGTTTATTATGCCGTGGTTGCGGGTGTTTTTATTACTGCATTTTATTCATTTAGAATGTTTTTCTTGGTGTTTCATGGAGAATCGCGTGTTGATCATCACACTGAACAACACTTACACGAGTCGCCAGCATCAATTACTTTTCCGTTAATAATGCTGGCCATTCCTTCGGCGATTATTGGTTATTTTACGATTGAGCCAATGCTGTTTGCAGGTTGGTTGGACAATGCTATTAGTGTTGCCTCAAGGCATTTATCGATGGCTGAATTGAGTGGTGAGTTTCATGGGGCAGCGGAGATGATTTCTCACGCTGTGCAAACTTTACCATTTTGGATGATGGTTGGTGGTATTGTAGTTGCTTGGGTGTTCTCAATTTATCGAACTAAGTGGGCAGATTGGGTGCAGAAAAAATTCTCCGTTGTTGATTATGTGTTGCAATCTTTATATGGTTTTGACCGTTTTAACGAGATTGTCTTTGTAAATGGAGTTAAGAAGCTGGGTAATGTTTTATGGAAGGTTTCCGATTCTATGGTGATTGATTCGATGATAGTGAATGGCAGCGCTAGATTTATTGGTTTTATTGGCTCTATGGTGCGTCCAATTCAAACAGGTTATGTTTATCATTATGCCTTCTTTATGATTTTTAGTTTATTAATTATTTTAACTTGGACGCTGTTTATGGGTGACAAGCCATTACTGGTGATTTAATTATGGAAAACACTTTACTTAGTTTGTTGATTTGGTTGCCGATTATAGGTGGCGGGTTGGTTATCTTGTTGGGTAATGAGCGAGCGAGTACGGCTCGTTGGGTAAGTCTGGTCATTTCAATTTTGGTATTTGTAATGTCGTTGAGCCTGTGGGCGGGGTTTGATTCATCGACACATTTAATGCAGTTTGTTGAAAAGAGCGCTTGGATTACACAATTTAACATTCACTACCATTTAGGGATTGATGGTATTTCTATGCCACTGATTATTTTAACAACTTTTTCAACTATCTTAGTCATTGCCGCAGGCTGGGAAGTGATTCAAAAACGACCAGCGCATTATATGGCGGCATTTTTGATGATGGAAGGCTTGATTATTGGTGTGTTTTCATCGCTTGATGCTATTTTGTTCTATGCTTTTTGGGAGGCATCGTTGATTCCAATGTTGTTGATTGTGGGTATTTGGGGTGGCGACAATCGTGTTTATGCAGCGATTAAATTCTTCTTATATACTTTTTTGGGCTCGGTGTTTATGCTGGTGTCTTTAATTTATATGTATAACAAAGGCGGCTCGTTTTCAATTTTAGATATGCATAATCTTAGTTTAAGTGCAACAGAACAGGCGTGGATTTTTTGGGCATTCTTTATGGCATTTGCAGTTAAAGTGCCAATGTTTCCTGTGCATACTTGGCTGCCTGATGCGCATGTGCAAGCGCCAACTGGGGGGTCGGTAATTCTGGCGGCGATTATGTTGAAAATGGGTGGTTATGGCTTCTTCCGTTTCTCTTTGCCAATCACACCTGATGCGTCTTTACAATTTTCAGATGTAGTAATTGCTTTGTCGTTGATTGCTATTGTTTATATTGGTTTTGTGGCTTTGGTGCAAAGAGATATGAAAAAACTGATTGCTTATTCATCAATCTCACACATGGGTTTTGTAACATTGGGTGTGTTTGCCTTGTTTTTAGCTTATAAGCCCGGTAGCGCAGAAGGTGCATTATTGGGCCTTGAGGGTGCAATGGTGCAGATGATTTCACATGGCTTTATCTCGGCTGCGATGTTCTTGGTGGTCGGTGTGCTATATGACCGCCTGCATTCAAGAGAGATTTCAACTTATGGCGGCGTGATTAATTCTATGCCAAAATTCACAGGCTTTGCGGTGCTGTTTGCAATGGCAAACGCAGGCTTGCCAGGTACTTCAGGTTTTGTGGGCGAATTTATGGTGATTTTAGGTGCTGTACAAGCCAATATTTGGTACGCAGTGTTAGCGGCAACTACGCTGATTGTCGGTGCGGCTTATACCTTATGGATGGTAAAACGAGTGTTTTGGGGAAAGATTACCAATCCAGCAGTAGCAACATTGAATGACATTAATGGCCGTGAATTCTCAATTTTAGCAATCTTGGCGCTGGCTGTGCTGATTGTAGGTCTATACCCACAACCATTGATTGAAGTGATGCACAGTTCAATTGACCACTTACTTAATCAAGCGTTAAGCTCAAAATTATGATAAATACACCCTTATTTGATACCACTTCGCTGATGGCAGCTTTGCCAGAAATCTTTTTATTAAGTGCTATTGTTGTTGTCTTATTATTAGATTTGTTCTTAACCAAGCCGTTTAAACAAGTAACTTATTACCTGACACAGTTGAGTTTGTTAACAACGGGCGTATTAGCGTTTAACTTGATTGGAGAGCCAGAGACAATTATTCTAGGCAATTCATTTATATTAGACGACATGGCATCGGTGTTTAAAGTCTTTATGATGGTAGCAGCCATGGTGGCAATGGTGTATTCACGCCATTATTTATTGCAACATTCTTTATTCAGAGGCGAGTATTTTGTTTTAGTAATGTTGTCAATATTGGGCATGATGGTAATGGTATCAGGTCATAGTTTGCTAACCCTGTACTTGGGTTTGGAAATCTTATCCTTGTCTCTTTACACTTTGATTGCCATTGCTCGCAATAGAGCAGGAGCAGTTGAGGCGGCGCTTAAATACTTTGTACTGGGTGCAATCGCATCGGGTTTGTTGCTGTATGGTATGAGCATGATTTATGGCATTAGTGGTAGTCTTAATATTAGTGAAATTGCTGTATTTGCTAACAGTGCAACGCTAGCCTCGAGAGAAGTCTTGATTATTAATTTTGGCTTGGTGTTTTTGGTGATTGGTATTGCCTTTAAACTTGGCGCAGTGCCATTCCATATGTGGGTGCCAGATGTCTACCAAGGTGCACCCACTTCAGTAACTATGTTTATTTCTACTGTGCCAAAGATTGCTGCGGTGGCTATGTTGGTGCGTTTGTTGATTGATGGTTTGGGTGCAATGCAGCCTTATTGGTCAGATTTATTTACGGTATTGGCAATATTGTCTATTGTACTGGGTTCAATTGTGGCGCTGCTGCAAACTAATATCAAGCGACTGTTGGCGTATTCGACCATCTCTCATATTGGTTTTGTTTTATTGGGTTTTGCTACAGGTGTGATTACGGGTTATGGTGCGGCAGTCTTTTATATTCTGGTTTATGTATTGATGAGTTTGGCAGCATTCGGTGTTATTATTTTGCTCAATAAAAAAGGCTTTGAAGCAGATTTAATCAGTGATTACAAGGGCTTAAGCGCTCACTCGCCTTGGTCTGCCTTGATGATGTTAATAATTATGCTGTCTATGGCGGGCATTCCCCCGTTTATCGGCTTTTATGCAAAACTATTCATCTTGCAGCAGGTAATATCTAGTGGCATGATAACTGTGGCAATTATTGTCGTTGTGTTTGCTGTGATCAGTGCTTATTACTATTTACAAATTATCAAATCAATGTATTTTGAAGACGGTGATGAAGCGCAAGAAAGTATTCCAGCGCCAATAGATATACAGCTGGTTGTCTCTATTAATGCTGTGTTGATTCTGGTGGTAGGATTGTTCCCAGATTTTTGGATGCAGTTGGCACTTTCACTGTTCTAAAGTCGTATTTTTTTCTGCGTTTTATTGCGCTAACTGAATAGCGCCTAATTTATTTATTCTCTTCCAGGCGTGTCCGTAAATTACTTCATAAGTAGCAGGCAGTTTGTCGTTTTGGCGATAAGATTCGTACATCTTAATCATTGATTGAAATTTGTCCTTACCTGTAAGGGCTTTGGAGCGTGAGCCGACCGTTTGTGCGCCAATGGCTTTTAGATCTTTTAATAAATCCGTTACCGTTTGATAGGTCAAGGTTAGGGTCTCCATTTCCATTACTGGTGATTGAAAACCGTTTTTTAATAGCCTATCACCAATGTCGTGCATATCAATAAAGGTGTTTACATGGGCTTCATTATCGACCACTGCCCAACTTTTTTTTAACTCTTTGAGTGTATCAGGGCCAAAAGTGGAGAACAATATTAAGCCATCGTTTTTCAACACTCGATGGCATTCTGCAAACAGTTGACTAAGGTCGCCACACCATTGCATCATCAAATTAGAAATAACAACATCAACACTGTTGTTCGCCAAAGGCAAATGATTGGCATCAGCACATAGTTTGTAATCTATTGGATTATTTTTAAGCGTTTTTTGTGCAAAATCTAGGCAAATTATTTTTGAATTTGGAAAGCGTGTTAATAGAAATTGGGACAACAAACCTGTCCCTGCGCCTAAATCTAAAATAGTATCTGTATTGCCAGAAATTACCTCTAGTTTTGTGTCAAGACGCATAGCGATTTCTTTTTGTAAAAAAGCGTGCTCGTTGTATTGAGAGTACACTTTATTAAATGCCGACCTTACTTGAGACATTGTGCGACTTTGTTGGCAATATTATGTATGAGTTCAAAATAGTGCTTGGGACCCTGCGCTATATCAAAGCCTATAATGTCTATATTTTCTGAATTGATATTCAAGCCTTCAACAAGTGAATTGGTGCGTTTTTTTGGTACTTCTGTGGTGGCAAGCAAGCATCTTGTTTGCGTATCTTTCATTATTTTTTTAGCCTTAAGCATTTTAAGTATACTTAGCCTTTCACCATGATAACTCGTAATATTGACTGATTTTTTTAACTGATTGGCGTTGGTGAAATAATCAAAAGTATTGGAATAACTTGCAAGCACGCTAGACTTATAAATTGATATTTTTTGATTAATAGCTTGCTTGAGTTTGTCCAAATTTTTATCAAGATTGTTTAAATTGGCGGTGTAATTTGATTGATTATCAGGGTCAATTTTAATCAATTTTCCAGTCAATTTTTTTGCAAATATTTGCATATTATTTATATCTAGCCAAAGATGATAGTTGACCACCTCCTGATGTTCGCTATGCCCATGTTCATCTTTATGCCCTTCATTTTCATGCTCTTCATGTCTTTCATATCCCTCATTATAAATAAGATAAATATCCTCCATATTGCCAATAATGAGTTTTTTGTTGGCATCAAGGTTGTCCATTGCTTTTTTCAATCCACTTTCAAAAATAGGATGAATAAAAACAGCCAAGTCCGCATGACTCAATAAAGATAATTGAGAAGGTTTTAAATAGGCATGTTCTGGCGATTGACTGGTTTTTAGCAATAATTTTGGCGTTGTTATTCCTTGCGTTAAACTGCTAACAATAGAATGAATAGGCTTAATACTAACCACAATATTGGGTGTTGCAAAGGCGTTTGTGGAAAATAACAGTATTGCTACCAAGAGTGAGCGAGAAATCATAATGATTTGCACCAAAAAGTAAATAATTATACTACTTAATTTATTTTTGACAAATAAAAATAGCACGCCGAGGTGCTGGCAATCCTTCAATGGTTAAATTATCATCATCAGGGTCTAAAAAATCTTTGAGTGATTGTGTGTTATCACCAATCCAATGCGTAGCTCGTTGCTCTTCAGGCGTGGTTTTTGTTACATCTACCAGTTTTATTTTTTTAAACCCAACTGCTTTTAACCAAGTGTGCAATGTGTCCGTTGATGGCAAACACCAAACATTGCGCATTCTGGCATAACGGTCTTTGGGGATAATTTTATTACCTTGTTTTTTGTCAATAATGAGTGTTTCTAAAATCAGTTCTCCATCTTCTGTCAGCACGGTTTTAAGTTGCTCCAAATGTAATAAATGGTCTTTTTGATGGTATAAAACTCCCATTGAAAACACAGTATCAAATAATGGTTTTTTCGGCATTTGCTCTAGTTTGAGTGGCAAGACAAACGCATTAGGCGGATTATCTATTAATGTGCGAATTGCGCTAAATTGGTAATTGAATAATAAAAATGGCTCAATACCCAGCGCCAATTCTGCCCCCGCTAATGCCATCAAATAAGTGAAATAGCCATTGCCAGAGCCAACATCTAGCACAATTTTTCCTTTTAATGGTTGAATATTTGATAATACTCTATCCCATTTCATATCGCCACGCCATTCACTGTCAAGTTGTAAGCTGCCTATTTGATAAGGACCTTTACGCCATGGAATCAGTTTTTTTAAGGATTTTTGCAGGTGTTCACTGTTGTTATTTTTAGTGTCAATCTTTAAATAAGGTGCTTGATAGTCAATTCCACCTTTGCTATATTTGTTAATTTCATCAATAGCTTCCTCCCATTTAGGAATATTTCCATTATTAACAGACAGAGACTCTCTTGATATATCAATGAGTTGCTCGCATTCTGTTGATAATTTTGATTGTGAACATTGTTTTGCAAAATTATTAATCATAGAGGTTTGTAGTTATATATAATATGCACTTGGGCAATAGCATTTTAATTACTTGGAGTTAGAAAAATGATAAAAAATATTTTAAATTTAGTAACAGCATTAACTTTATCGGCGGGCGTTATCGCTGGTGGCGATGACCGTGATACAGGTCCAGTAGAGTCATTAGAGGCAATGATGCCAAGCGTTGAGCATAGCCCATCTGTTAAGAGCCCTCAAGCCCCAAAGACGCTGAAATTAACCGTAGGTAATAAAGTCGTATCTATTCGTGCACATATTGCTTGTCAAGACAAACTTGGTTTATCTGATAGTAATATTGCTATTTTTAAGGCAGCAAAAGTTGACGGTTACTTATATAATACAGGTCCAATTGATTCATTTGGTACATTGTTTTCACCTAAGAGATGGGACAGTTACTTAGCTTGTGTAGATGCACATGGTGGCTAATATCAAATAACTAAACATAATAAAAAAGCCCGCAATTGCGGGCTTTTTTATTATCTGCTCTTTTTAGATTTCAAGCAGTGCGTTTTCTTTTTCGTTTAATTTAGCGTCGATTGATTTAATGTGATCATCGGTAATTTTTTGAATATTTTCTTCTGCTTTGCGTGCCTCATCTTCTGAAACTTCTTTGTCTTTTAGCAATTCTTTAAAATCAGAATTGGCATCACGGCGAATATTACGAATCGCAACTTTGGCTTGTTCGGTTTCATCTCTGACGACCTTTACAAGATCACGCCTGCGCTCTTCAGTGAGGGATGGAAGTGGAATGCGAATAACTTGCCCCATAGGCTGAGGATTAAGACCTAAATCTGATACCATAATGGCTTTTTCTACTGTGGCTACCATGTCCTTTTCCCAAACGGAAACTTTGAGTGTGCGTGAGTCTTCGGCAACAATATTGCCGACTTGAGAGATAGGCACCATCGAGCCGTAATAATCAACTTGGATTTGCTCAAGCAGAGAAGGATGTGCACGACCTGCTCTAATTTTACTAAAATTATTTTCTAATGAGACGATGCTTTTGTTCATGCGTTCATTAGCGTCTTGCTGTATTTCATTTAACATAGTTAATCCTTAAGGGTGAATAATGGTGCCAGAAGGCTTGCCATTTAAAATATCAGACAGTGTATTGGTATTTTCAAGCATACTAAAAACACAAATATCTAAACCGTGTTCACGACACAGTGCAAACGCTGCTGTGTCCATAATTTGTAGGTTTTTTTCAATGGCTTCGTTAAAACTCAGGGTTTCGTAGCGTGTGGCATTAGGGTTTTTTACTGGGTCATCGGTGTAAACGCCATCAACTTTAGTGGCTTTAAAAACCACATCCGCTTCAATTTCAATGCCTCGTAATACCGCACCTGTATCAGTCGTAAAACACGGACTGCCTGTACCTGCTGAGAAAATCACTACTTTGCCAGCACTCAGTGCTTGCTTAGCTTTGTTGTGATCAACGGGGTCACAAACCCCACCACCAATAGTAAAGCCTGACATGACCAACACATCAATATTTGCACGCCTGCAAGCATCGCCAATCGCCAAAGCATTAATCACGGTAGCTAACATGCCCATGTGGTCGCCCGTTACACGATTCATACCTACTTTAGCAAGTGCTGCGCCTCTAAAGATATTACCACCGCCGACAACAATGCCCACTTCCACTTTTTGTTTAAGCGCTGAGTGAATAATATCCACCACTTGACTGAGCGTCTTTGGGTCTAGCGTGTTGTTCTCAGTAGCAAGTGCTTCGCCGCTAAGTTTCAAGAGAATGCGTTTATATTTACTCATGATTGGGATATTGATTTAAATATTTTAAATATGGCAATTTTACCGTTATAATTAATCCTTTGCCTGACATATTTATGGAACAAATTAGCATTCGTGGCGCCAGAGTCCACAATCTAAAAAATATTGATATTGATATTCCTCGTAACAAATTGGTGGTCATTACGGGCTTGTCTGGCTCGGGTAAGTCATCGCTGGCATTTGACACGATTTATGCCGAAGGGCAGCGCCGTTATGTTGAGTCGTTATCAGCCTATGCACGGCAATTTTTGTCGTTAATGGAAAAACCTGATGTGGATCATATTGAGGGTTTATCGCCCGCTATCTCCATTGAGCAAAAATCCACCTCACATAATCCTCGCTCAACTGTTGGTACCATTACCGAGATTTATGATTATTTAAGGTTGTTATTTGCACGCGTTGGTATACCAAAATGCCCTGAACACAAGATTGATTTAGTGTCGCAAACCATTTCACAAATGGTGGACAATATTATGACTTTGCCAGAGGGCGAAAAAATTATGCTGCTTGCGCCTGTGGTGCAAAACCGTAAAGGCAGCCACACCAAAATGCTAGCAGAGCTTTCTCATCAGGGGTTTTTGCGTGCTCGGGTTGATGGGGAAGTGGTTTATTTAGATGCTATGGATGAGTTAGATGGCAAGGTTTATCACACCATTGAAATTGTTGTTGACCGTCTTAAAGTGCGAAAAGATGTGGTATTACGCTTGTCTGAGTCATTAGAAACAGCACTAAATTTAAGTGCTGGATTGGTGCGTATTGCTTCAATAGATGAAGATTCAGAGCAAGAGGAGTTGGTATTTTCAGCCAAATTTTCCTGTGTTGAATGTGGTTATTCTTTAACCGAACTTGAGCCTAGATTGTTTTCATTTAATAACCCTATTGGCGCTTGCCAAAGTTGTGATGGCTTGGGTGTTAAAGATATTTTTGATGAGAATAAAGTGATTAGCAATCCTAAAATCAGTTTAGCCGATGGCGCAATTTACGGCTGGGGCCGTTCAAATGCTTATTTTTATCAGATTTTGGTTTTGGTTGGGCAATATTATGGCTTTAGTATTGAGACACCATATAAGCAGCTAAGTGCCGAACATAAAAAGATTGTACTATATGGTAGTGGCAAAGATACCATTGATTTTTCAAAAATTAAAGGGCGTAAAGGTTGGTCAAACAAGCCCAAGCCATTTGAAGGTGTGATTCCTAGAATGATGCGCCGATACGAGGAAAGCGAGATTCGCTCGGTGCGAGAGGAGTTGTCTCGTTTCGTTGTGAGTAAAGATTGCACAAGTTGCGATGGCAACCGACTGAACGAATCTGCTAGAAATGTTTTTATTGCCGATTACAATTTATCTAATATTACCAAACTTTCGATTGCCAGCAGCCATGAGTTTTTTAAAAATTTAAATCTTGAAGGTGTTCGTGGTGAGATTGCTGAGAAAATTCTTAAAGAAATTATCCAACGGCTGGAGTTTTTGCTAAATGTTGGTTTGGAGTATTTAAGCCTAGACCGCCGTTCCAACACACTGTCAGGCGGAGAGGCGCAACGAATTCGTCTTGCCAGTCAGATTGGCGCAGGACTTATGGGTGTGTTGTATGTATTGGACGAGCCTTCTATCGGACTACATCAGCGCGATAACCAAAAACTGCTAAATACTTTAACTTATTTGCGTGATATTGGCAATACAGTGATTGTGGTCGAACATGACGAAGACGCTATTAAACAAGCAGATTTTGTGGTTGATATTGGTCCTGGTGCAGGCGTGCATGGTGGTGAAATTATTGCCACTGGCACACCACAACAAATTGCCGACAATCCTAACTCAATCACTGGGGATTATATCAGCGGTCGCCAAAGTATTGCTGTGCCGAAGAAACGCAAAAAATCAAGTAAGTGGCTACACATCAAGGGCGCCACGGGTAATAATTTAAAGCAAGTGGATTTGTCTATCCCTGTGGGCGTTTTAACTTGTGTGACAGGGGTTTCCGGCTCTGGAAAATCCACCCTGATTAACGATACTTTGTATTCGTTGGCTGCCAAACATCTTAATCGTGCGCAAACTACGCCCTCGCCGTATAAATCTATCACAGGTTTGGATTATTTTGATAAAGTGGTAAATATTGACCAAAGTCCGATTGGGCGCACGCCTCGCTCTAATTCTGCTACTTACACAGGTGTATTCACGCTTATTCGCGATCTGTTTGCGCAAACCTTAGAGGCGCGTTCTCGTGGTTACAAAGCGGGACGATTTAGTTTTAATATTAAGGGTGGTCGTTGTGAGGCGTGTAAGGGTGATGGGCTAATTAAAGTAGAAATGCACTTTTTGGCTGATATTTATGTGTCTTGTGATGTGTGTGATGGGCATCGTTACAACCGTGAAACTTTAGAAATTTCTTACAAAGGTAAAACCATTGCACAGGTGTTGGATATGACGGTTGAAACCGCTGTTGCGTTCTTTGAACCTATTCCAAAAATTAAGCAAAAATTACAAACTTTGATGGATGTGGGTTTGTCTTATATCACTCTGGGGCAAAATGCCACAACCTTATCTGGTGGCGAAGCACAGCGTATTAAACTCGCCAAAGAATTATCAAAAATAGACACAGGACAAACCTTGTATATTCTTGATGAACCGACCACAGGTCTGCATTTTCACGACATTAAGCAGTTATTATCCGTGATTACTCGCCTACGAGAAAGAGAAAATACCATTGTCATTATTGAGCATAATCTTGATGTGATTAAAACGGCAGACTGGATTGTTGATTTGGGTCCTGAGGGCGGCGATAAAGGCGGCGATATTATTGCAACGGGAACCCCAGAAGAAGTTGTAAAAGTCAAAAAATCTTACACAGGGCAATACTTGAAGTCCTTACTGAAATTGAACTGATGTTAATTCATAAATAATATTCTTAAGTTTGACCAAGACAGGTAAATAATATTTGTCTTTAGCAAAGTAGGCTTCCATATATTTTGAATCGATAATTTTAATTAAATTTTTATCCTTATTTGAGACTTGTTGGTAGTGATTTTTTTCCGCCTTTTTTCCATCATGAACTGTGAAGTAAAAATCAGTTTGGTTTGGATTTCTCTCTAATGCATTGGTAAAAGCTAGAAACAAGCCCAACTGATCAATTTGCTGGTCTTTTGGATAAATATCATAATCTTTTTTGACTTTATCATCGTTACGCTCAAGGTATTGAAAATGGACTGACACTAGCGCAGCCTTGTTAATAATGAAACTTGATTTGGCATCTATTTTGTAGCCCGAGGCAAAAAGTGCACCAAGCCCAGAAGGTCTTGCAGTAGCGTTGTAATGATACACTCCATCTTCTTTGCTAAGGACACGCCGTTCAGTAGCAACTTCAACGCCTGTACCAGTGTGGAGTATGGTATAAATAGCTGTATGCGGTTTGAGCGCCAATGCCGAAGAAGACAGTAGGAGTAGCAATAAAAACCTCATCTTTGCAAAACCTTTTGAATGGCTTTTGGATAGAGAATATGTTCTTGTTCTAGCACTTTTTTTGCTAGTTTTAGTGCATCATCGTTTGCCTCAATTGCCACTGATTTTTGCAATATTACCTCGCCAGAATCCAATTTATTGGTAACAAAATGTACGCTTGCGCCAGCAAATTTCTCCCTCGCATCAATTGCGCGTTGATGGGTATTAAGTCCTTTGAACTTTGGCAAAAGAGCAGGATGAATATTAAGGATTTTCCCTGCAAAGGCATCAATAAATTTAGCCGATAAAATACGCATAAAGCCTGCTAATATAATTAATTCTGGATTAAAGGTATTGATGTGTTGTGTTAGATTTTGGTCAAAGTCTTCACGAGTGGCAAACTGCGTGTGGTCAATGACTTTGGTGGCAATGCCTGCGTTTTTCGCTCGTTCTAAACCAAAAGCATCGATTTTATTGCTAATCACGCAGTCGATTTTGATGCCGATATTATCGGCATTGTTAATAATGGATTGCAGGTTTGAACCTGAACCCGAAATAAGAATAACGACGCTAGACAATGACTTGTTTGCCATTGTTTTCAACGATTTCACCAATCAGCCAAGCCACCTCGCCTTGTGCTTCTAGGTGTTTGATGGCATCAGCACTTTTACTGCTACTGAGCACCAGCACCATGCCTACACCACAATTAAATACCCGATACATTTCTGTCGTTTCAATATTGCCATTGTCCTGTAAGAATTGAAAAATGGCAGGCAATGTCCAAGAATTTGCGTCTAATTTTGCCGCCAAATTGTTTGGCAACACTCGAGGAATGTTTTCTAACAAGCCACCTCCAGTAATATGTGAAATGGCGTGAACTGAGTGTTTTTCGAGTAGGGATAAAACGGATTTTACATAAATTTTAGTTGGCTCAATCAGCTGTTGTAGTTGCTCTTCAGTGGGTTTGGTGCGTTCTAACACCTTGCGAATTAACGAATAACCGTTAGAATGTGGACCCGACGATCCGAGTGCAATAATGTGGTCGCCATTGGCTACTTTGCTGCCGTCAATCACTGCTTCTTTTTCGGCAATGCCGACACAAAAACCCGCCAAATCATAATCTTCACCTGCATACATACCTGGCATTTCGGCTGTTTCCCCGCCAATCAACGCACAACCTGATTGCCTGCAACCTTCGCCAATACCAGAGATGACCGATACCGCAATATCAGTGTTTAGTTTGCCCGTGGCGTAGTAGTCTAAAAAAAACAAAGGCTCAGCGCCTTGGACGATTAAGTCATTCACACACATGGCTACCAAATCAATGCCAATGGTATCGTGCTTGCCCAGCATTTCAGCTACTTTGAGCTTAGTGCCTACGCCATCAGTACCAGAGATGAGTACGGGGTTTTTATATTTGTTGATAGGCAATTCAAACATCGCACCAAAACCGCCTAACCCCGCTAACACACCTTCTCTGCTGGTGGAGTTGGCAATGGGTTTGATTTGTTCGATTAAATCGTTGCCTTTGTTAATATCAACGCCAGCGTCTTGGTAAGTCAATGATGACATAGATTTTTTTCCGTATAATTATTCAATTTTATTCGTCTTACAATGAGCTTTTCTTCACTGCCAAACGCACTTTCAATTTTACGCATTATTTTAACAGTGCCTGTGGCTTTAACTTTGTTAAATCATCAATATTTTTTAGCGATGGTATTGTTCTTTGTTGCTGGCATTACCGATGCCTTAGACGGCTGGATTGCCAAACGATACGCTTTTCAAACCAGACTTGGATCTATCCTTGATCCTGTCGCCGACAAGCTTTTATTGGTCAGTAGTTTTATCGTGCTTTATATTATCGGGCTTTTGCCATTGTGGCTGTTGGCGCTGATTTTCTTACGGGATTTGATGATTGTCTCAGGCACGGTAGGCAGTTTTATGGGCAATGGACACGCCAAAAATATCCTACTAACACCCTCTAAACTTTCAAAAATTAACACCGCATTGCAAATCACATTGGTATTGTTTCTAGTTACCGTGCAGTTGTACCCCGCATTGTCCTCATGGGCGACGATTTTCTTTATTATCGTTGCTACCTCAACAGTGCTTAGTGGCGCAGATTACATTTGGATTTGGACTGAAAAAGCCATTTCCCAAGAAAAAAAAAATTAACCATGAAACAACTTGGTTTGCCTGTTTTACTCAATGCAAAAATGCAACTTAATAATTTTATTGGCAATAAAAACAGTCAAATTTTAACTTTTATTAATACCTTGTTTGACCACAACAACTCAAGTGTTGTAATGGTATTAGGCGAGCAATCCAGCGGCAAAACCCATCTGCTACAAGGTTGCGCTGTTGCGGCAATGGGCAAACAACTCAGTGCACTCTATATTGACATCAAGCAAGAATTGCCCGAGGGATTTATTGCTGGGCTATCTGGCGCTGACTGGGCGTGTATTGATAATATCGATTATCTAAATAACACGCAGCAGCAAGAGTTATTCGATTTATACAACCAAATCAAATACACACAAACCAAGCTCATCCTCAGCGCCGAACACCTGAGTGCCACTTTGTTAAAGGATTTAAAAACCCGACTGTCTCAAGGTGTTAATTTCACCCTTGAAAACCTCACCGATACACAAAAAATAACCATTCTACAAAGCAAAATGACGCAGAAAAACATCCGCATTGACAAGAAAATATACGCCTATCTATTCAAACATTATTCAAGAGATTTAAGCGAGTTACTAGATGTCATCAACCAATTAGACACAGTCTCACTACAAACCAAAGGCAGCATTACCATTCCCCTAATCAAAAAAACATTGCACAAGTAGCAAGATAAAATAAACCCTTTCCTTTCTCTAAGACAAGCAATTTTTGTTGTCAAGGTTCAACCTTGACAAGGGGTAATTAAAATTAAGCTTTGCCTCTAAATCAACTTTTAATAATTAACAATTAACAATTAACCTTTAACCTTTAACTCGGCAGAGGGGGGTGAGTGGGCAGTATTGGCAGGCTGTGTTGTTGGGGAGGACGGCGGCGTGAGCGTGTTGAAAGTGTTTGCTGGTGGTTTCTAGGGTGGTTTTCCATGCGTTGGTTTGTTGCTGCCATTGTTGTGGGTCTTTGGCTTTGAACAGGCCTTTGATGGCGACTTTGTCGGCGTTGAGCTGGATGAAGGCAATGCCTTGGACTGGGTTGCTAATGGCGTAGATGGGAAGCTGTGGCTCTTTGATGACAGGGGCGTTCCAGTGGCTGGTGGTGGGGTTGGAGATTTTGTAGTCAAAGATAATTTTGTCGGCGTTGTGGGTTTCATCAAGCCTGTCTAGGCGGGTGGTGAAGGTAAGGCCGGCGATATTGGTGGTGATTTGTTGCTCGGTGGCAAGCACGGTGAAGGGGTCTCTTTGTTGGTCAATGCGGATGAATTGGTGGAGGATGGTAAGGAGTCTTTTTTGCTCATTTTGTCTGAAGGCGGAGACGGTGTAGTGTGCGAGGGCTTGGGTGATTTTGCGCTGGATGAGAGTGTCTAGCTCTGTGGGTTTGAGGGCTAGTAGTGCGGCTTGTGTGGTAATTTGCTGGTAGAAGTATTGCAGGGCAGTGTGGATGATTTTGCCTTGTTGCCTTCTGTCTAGACCGATGTGTGGTGGGTCAAACGATTGGATGTTGAGGCGGTGGGCGAAGCCTTTGAAGGGGCAGGACATTTGGTCTTTTAAGGTATTAACGCCATTGTGTATGTGGGGGTCGGGCAGGGGGCGAGCGTGCTGGTCGGGCAGACTGTGCTGTGCTGGGGCTTGGTGGTGGCGGGTAAGGGCGGGCAGCTCATGGGTGAATTGGCACAAGGGGGAGGGGCGTTGTTCGGTGTTGAAGTGTGATTTGGCGTAGGAGCAGATGACTTCGCTGGAGAGGTTGATTAAGTTGTTAAGGGTGTTTTGTGCGTCTTTGGTAATGAGGGTAAAGCTGGTGTGGGGGATTTGGTGGTGCTGGGCGATGGTGTGGGGGATGAATGTGGGGGAATTGAGTGCCATGGGTAGGAAATCGTCACTCATGCCTAAGACCCAAGCGCGGTCAAAGATTAGCCCTTCTGCCTCTAAGGAACCGAGTATTTGGATGGGAGTGGGGGCGGATTGTGCTTGGAAAATGACTTGTGAGAGAGTGTTTTCTAAATCAAGTAGGGCGTGGGTGGCACTGACTTTGTGGTGGGTTTGTGCGAGCTGGTTTAGCCCTAGGCTGGCGTTTTGGGTTTTGTTAAAGAGCTGGTATTCGGTGCTAGAGAGGGTTCTATCGGTGGCAAAGCCGCAGTTTTGCATGAGGGTATTAAAGTGAATAAGCCATTGGTCATGGGTTTGTTGTTTTGGGGCAGAGAGGGTAATATCACTGAGCAGGGCTTGCAGGTGGGGAGCGGTGTCTAGGTAGGGGGAGAGGCGGGTAAGTTTGAAGTGCGTTTGTGAAAAGGACAAGACGCGATTGACCAACAAGGCACGCTTGGAGCGCTCTGCTTGGGCGTGATGGAGGTAGGGCGAGGTGATGACGGTGTTAAACAATTTGGTACTAATGCGGTTGTTTGGTAGTTGTTGGCAGAGTTCTAGCAGGGCAAGGAGATGGCGAATTAGCGGGGCGTCGGTGAGCGGTAAGCCTAGGGATATATTGTAGGCTTTTTGCCCTGTTTCGGTGAGGGTATCGCTAAATACTTGGTTAAAGATGGATTTGATTTGGTGGTGTTGGCTGCTTAGTGTAGGACAAACGATGGCAATGTGGTGGTGTGGGTGGCGTGTGTGGTGTGCTTGTGCCCACTGGGCAGCGGACAGGATTTCATCATCGGTTGTTTGGAAGATTTTGTTATTACTTTGGGTGTTTTTTTGCTGCGTTTCAAGCACTTGGTGGCCGATTGTGTCGAATAATAAGGATTGTTGCGGGGTGAGGGTTTTGAAGCCGTAGAGGTGGGGTTTGGGCAGGGTGCTGTGTTGGGCGATGATTAAGGCGGGCAAGTCGTTAATATCCAGTAGATTGTGAGTCAGTTTGGTTTGTTGATAATCCTGCAGCCAAGCGGTAAACAGGTCGCAGTTTTGTGAAGTGGATAATTGCGAGTATTGGATCAAATGGGCGTGACAGTAGTCGTTATTTTTTATGACTTCATTGAGTAGGCGATTGTCGGTTTTTTGCCTGAGTTTGCGCATGGATTTTGCAATCAATGTGCGAGATTCAATGTTGGAGATGAGGCGTTTTGACGAATTGGGGGCGAAGGTACGCCAAGTTTGTATTAGGTATTGCTGCCAAGATAGGGATTTTGGTAGGGCGCAGTTGCCTTTTTGCAAGTGCCAAGTTTTTTTAAACGCCAATACTTGGCGGTTGTTGGCCAAGACAATGGTGTCCTCTTTGCTAATTTTGTTTAATTGGGCGTTAATCCACATGGCCGAAGAAGGTGTCAAGTCGAGTGCTTAGTGCATCTAGACCTTGTTTTTTGAGGCTGGAAAATAATTGCACTTGGACAAAAGGGTGGGGCTTAATTGCGCTTTTGACTTTAAGCAGGGCGTTGCTGGCAGCGCCTTTTTTGAGTTTGTCAGATTTGGTGAGTAGTATTTGTGTGGGCAAATTCACATCAACGCACCAGTCTAGCATCATTTGGTCAAACGGCGTGAGTGGGCGGCGTACATCCATTACTAAGACTGCGCCTGCTAGGCATTTTCGTTGGGAAAAATACTCGCCCATGTCAATGTGCCATTGTTTTTTAATGCGTTCGGGCACTTTGGCGTAGCCGTAACCTGGCAGGTCAACTAGGCGACGGTTTTCATCGAGTTCAAAGAAAACCAAATGCTGAGTTCTACCGGGGGTACGGGAGACTTTTGCCAGTTTTTTCTGCAAGGTGATGGTGTTGATGGCGCTGGATTTTCCTGCATTGGAACGCCCGGCAAAAATCACCTCGTAGCCTTGGTCTGTTGGACAGCCTTTGAGCGACGGGCAGGAAAGTAGGAATTTGGCTCGGTGATAAAAATTGTTCATTAGGTTTAATAAAGGTATAATTTGCGTTATGGTAATTTTAAGTTGCCATTATATATTTTTAAAAATAAGGAGATAGTATGTTTTCAACAAGTAAAAAAGTTTTAGTGGTAGCGGCGACAGTTATGTCAATGGGTTCTTTGGTTCAAGCAGATGGCGGCGCAGCCTATGCTGCTGGTGGTTGTGGTGGTTGTCATGGTGCTACAGGTAAATCAGCGATTTCTATGTATCCTCACCTTAGCGGACAAAATGCAGCTTACACAGTTAAGCAACTTAAAGATTTTCAATCTGGCGCTCGTAAAGATCCTACTATGAATGCAATGGCAGCAATGGTTGTTGGCAAAGAGCAAGCGATTGCAGACTGGCTGGCTAAACAGTAATAGAATTTAAGCGTTAAATTCTATATTACGATAAGCCGATATTAAGTATAATATCAGCTTATTTTTTTGCAGAAAAGGAAGTCTTTATGAATAGATTAGCATTGATTTTTACGATGGCATTGGTCTTAGTTTCAACATATACTTTTGCCACAGGCGATGCGGCTAAGGGGAAAATTAAGTCGGCTACTTGTACTGGTTGTCACGGCGTTGATGGTAATGCACCTGCACCTGTTTTTCCAAAATTGGCAGGACAAAACGAAGGCTACTTATTCAAACAACTGAAAGAATTTAAATCCAAATCTCGTGTTGATAGCGTGATGGCAGGTATAGTTGCCCCATTGACGGAAGCAGACATGGCTAATTTAGCGGCTTATTACGCGTCTCAAAAAGTCTCTAAAGGTGTGAGCGCATCCGGTGCTTTGTTTGCATTAGGTCAGAAAATCTATCGTGGCGGTAAGAAGGCAACCGATGTTACTGCTTGTATTGCTTGTCATGGACCAAAAGGTAGAGGTGTTCCATCAGCAGGATTCCCTGCATTGGCATCACAACACGCAATGTATGTGTCTAAGCAACTTAAGTTATTTCGCCAATATTCGATTAATCTACAAACTGGTGAAAATAAGCCTAATAGAACCAACGATTATGAAGGTATGATGATTAACTTTACTAAGAATTTAACCAATCAAGAGATTGATGCCGTTGCCGCTTATATTTCTGGCTTATGAGACAATTCAATGTAATTATTGTTTTACTCGGTGCTTTAGCTTTAACTGCTTGCGGTGGCGGCTCTCCAACCCCATCGATTAATAAATCGGCGAATATATTAGATAGCGCCGTTGAAGGCTTGGGTTATAGTATAGATGGCGGTGTAGAACAATATACCGATAAAACGGGTAAATTTGATTATTCAAGCAGTGATAGCAAGGTTACTTTTAAAATTGGTGGATTAACCCTAAAAAAAGACTTTCTTTTGTCTAAGATTAATGTTGATAACAAGGTGTTTCCAACCGATTTGGTTGGCGTGGATAGAAATAATGTAACAAATCCTCAGATGATTAAAATATTGCAAATATTGCAAACTTTGGATGAGGATAGCAATCCCGATAACGGGGTTAAGATTACTGTCGATACTCGTGAAGATATTACTACAATCGTCGATATTGCTGATGCTGATGTTTCTGCAAGTGCTGTAGTTCATGAAGCTAATAAAACCCTAATAAGTGAATCAAAAGCGATCGCTCATTTTATAAAAACCTTAAAAAATGAGAACATAAATATAGCTCCTGTCATTGCTACGACTGCCCCCACTACCGCAACAGAAGACATACTTTACAGTTATAACGCCAATGTGAATGATGCTGATAGTGGTGATACCCATACCTGGTCTATCTTAGGAAAGCCCGCCAATATGACGCTTAACTCCAACACAGGTCAAATCAATTGGACGCCACTAGAAGGGGTAACCACCTCAGGCGAAATAACATTAACCGTCACAGACAATGGTACTGGCAATCTAACAGCAATTCAGCGCTTTACCATTGCAGTAACCCAAGTCAATGATGCTCCTGTTATTGCTACGACCGCCCCCACTACCGCAACAGAAGACACACTTTACAGTTATAACGCCAATGTGAATTATGATAGTGGTGATACCCATATCTGGTCTATCTCAGGAAAGCCCGCCAATATGACGCTTAACTCTAACACAGGTCAAATCAATTGGACGCCACTAGAAGGGGTAACCACCTCAGGCGAGATAACACTAAGCGTAACTGATAGTGGTAATCTAACAGCAGTTCAGCGCTTTACCATTGCAGTAACCCAAGTCAATGATGCTCCTGTCATTACCACAATTGCTCCTACTACCGCAACAGAAGATACGATTTATAGTTATGATGCCAATATGAGAGATGTGGATAATGGTGATACCCACACCTGGTCTATCCCAAGAAAACCCACTGGTATGACACTTAATACCAGCACGGGTCAAATCAATTGGACACCATTAGAAGGTGTAACCACCTCAGGCGAGATAACACTAAGCGTAACTGATAGTGGTAATCTAACAGCAATTCAGCGCTTTACCATTGCAGTAACCCAAGTCAATGACGCCCCCGTTATTAATAGTGCTGGAAGTATTAATGTTGTTGAAAACAACATTGATGCTGGTTATACTGCTAGTGCTACTGATGCTGAAGGCAATGCAATAACTTATAATTTAAGTGGTGTGGATAAGGATTTATTTGAATTAGATGGTAGCTCTGGCGCACTTACTTTCAAATCTGCACCTGACTTTGAAAATGCTGTCGATGTCAATACCAATAATGTTTATGAACTTGATATTAAGGCTTCTGATGGCACTGCCACTACCACAAAGCCACTTTCTGTTCAAGTGATTAAGCAGCAACCATTGGTGGTGGTTAGGATTGAATTTAATGACATGACTTTTGATCATGGTGCAAGTATTTGGGCAAAAAAAATATTCGGCTCTAGTGAGGGGCAGTTGAATCATTATTTTAATGAAATATCGCAGGGGCGTTATCAATTTGTGAAAGCCGTGGAGACTCAGGGTACTACCAATGACGGTGTTATTACTGCAACGCTTGCTATAAACCATCCTAATTCAGGACGAGATTTTGCTCAGAAAGGCATAGTTGATGCACTAATATTTGCAGACAGTTCTATCGATTTTTCGCAATATGACACAAATAAAGATGGCGAAATATCCCAAGATGAATTGCAACTACTGTTTTTAGTTGCTGGTGGCGAAAGTGCAATAGGACAATCTCCTGGTGTTTGGGCGCATGCTGCCTCTGTCACTAATCCTATTACTCATGACGGTGTTAAATTAAGGTATTATTCTATGTTTGGTGAAAAGCACTCTGATAATAAGGACGCCACTATTGGTATTATTGCGCACGAACTTGGACACGTCGCCTTTAATTTACCAGACCTTTACGACACCAGTGAAAACACAGAGGGTATTGGTCAATTTGGTTTAATGGGTGCTGGAAGTTGGGGGAAGAAAGAGAGCGAACAGCCAGGAAAAACACCTACACATATGACTGCTTGGAGCAAAGCAAATTCAAGATTTACTTATCCGATTGCATTAGCGACAGGCACGCATAGTGATTTATCTGTTGAAAGTACTGCAAGTGATAAGTATCGAGCCTATAAAGTAGAAACAGGCAGCGATAAAGAATATTTCTTGATTGAAAATCGTGCTGGTCGTGGTTATGATTTGGGTTTGCATGTGCTTAACGGAAACTCTGATGGCAGTTTGTTTCCTGGTGGGTTACTGATTCTTCACATTAATGACAATAAGGAAAGTAATAGTGATAAAAATTATAGATGGGTAGATGTGGAAGAGGCGAACAATGCTGAATTAGACAAAAACCCTAATCACAACAATGGGGGAGGAGGACACATTAACAACTTATTTTTTAGTAACAATAGCGTTACTTTTGGTAACGAGAGTACTCCAAATTCCAAGCGTTATGATGGAAATCCTAGTGGTGTGAGTGTTACTGATATATCTGCTGCAGGCGATACAATGACTATTACCGTCATTAAAAATTAAGGAGATGAGATGAAAAAAATATTATCCATTGTTTTATTTAGTTTTTCAACATCGCTATTTGCAGTGATGGCATATCCTGGCGAAATAACTTTTACACAAGCGAATGGTTCAACTTTTAATGGATATTTAAAAGGCGATGAGTGGTTTTCTTGGGTGGAAGGCGGTCAAGGGGAGATTATTATCTACAACAGAAAGTCTAGAAATTATGATTTAGCAGTTATTAAAAAAATTAATGGTGTGGCAGAGTTGAAATCATCTGGAGTTAAGTTTTCACCCAGTTATTACGCCTCAAGCCCTTCTACTTCAGCTCGCGCAAACACTATTAAGAATTCACTATCGGCAATATGGCAACGCAAAAGAAATGAGGCGTTAGAATAAAAACCAAAATTTCTATGTTCTGATTCAAAAATAGAGATTACTCTGTTTGATTCCTGCATTGGGACTAAAGTCGTATGTTGTTTTATCGGGTATAATCTATCTTTTTTAAGTACACTATCGGATTTAATAACAAATGAAAACTTCTCTAGAAACATTAGACGGTCTAAAAAGATCATTAACAGTTGAATTGCCCATTAAGGTCTTTAAGGCAGCAACAGATAAAATTCTGAAAAAAATGGTTTCCCAAGTAAATATTGATGGCTTTAGAAAAGGCAAAGTGCCGATGCCTGTTATGCGCAAGCAGTTTGGCAAGCATGCTAATTCTGATGCGGTTAATAAGCTTGTTGATGACACTTTGCTTGATGCGTTGACGGAGGTAAAAGTAACACCCGCCTCACAACCAAACATTACAAAAATTGATACAGAAGGTAAAAAAGATTTTTCTTACACGGTGGAATTTGAAGTGTATCCAGAAATCAAAGTGGTTGATTTTTCTAAGTTAAAAGTTGAGCAAACGCAAGTCGAAATCACCAAAGCGGATGAAGAAAGAACCTTAAAGGGGCTAACTGAGCAATCAACTGAATATAAGGCAGTTAAACGCAAGTCTAGCGATGGCGATCAAGTAACGATTGACTTTAAAGGCATGATTGATGGCGAAGTATTTGAAGGCGGCACTGCCAAAGATTTTAAAATGATACTGGGCAAAGGCTCGATGATTGCGGGCTTTGAAGATGGACTTAAAGGCGTTGTTGCTGGAGAATCAACTGCCTTGGACTTAACCTTTCCAAAAGACTATCACGCCCCTCAATTAGCGGGTAAGGCCGTGGTTTTTGAGGTCGAAGTTACCGAAGTAGGTATGCCCACAGCGCCCAAACTAGACAATGAATTTGCTAAGAAATTTGGCGAAAAAGACATGGATGCTTTGCAAGAGAGTATGAAAAAGCAAATGCGTGTTGAAGTTGACAGTCGCCTGACCAATCAAAATAAAGACGATTTATTTGGTGCGCTGTTAGCAGCAAACGACTTTGAAGTGCCACAAGAAAGCATTAATAACGAGGCACAAAGCCTATTGCAAGAGATGAAACAACGCTTACAACAACAAGGTATGCCTGATCAAGGCGATATGCCAGCTGCTACTTTTAATCCTGAGGCAGAACGCCGTGTTAAGTTAGGTTTACTGGTTAATCAGATTTCTAGTGATAATAAATTTAATGCCAGTAAAGAACAAATTGATGTAAAACTTAAAGAAATGGCACAGGCGTATGGTAAAAACTCTCAACAAATGTTGGATTATTACAACGCAGACTCTTCTAGATTAGCAACGATTGAGTTGATTGTGGTAGAGCAAATGGTGCAAGATTTGATTTTAAAGAGCGCCAAAGTTACTATCAATAAGAAAGATTTCCAAGAAGTAACCCAACAGCAATAAAATGAGTATTCAAAATCTAAATCAAATTCCAATGGTGGTAGAGCAATCTGCCCGTGGTGAACGAGCTTACGATATTTATTCACGCCTTCTAAAAGAACGCGTTATTTTTATGGTCGGCCCTGTTGAAGACTATATGGCGAATGTCATTGTTGCGCAGATGTTGTTTTTAGAATCCGAAAACCCTGACAAGGACATTCATTTGTATATTAATTCTCCGGGAGGTTCGGTTTCTGCAGGTTTGGCGATTTATGATACTATGCAGTTTATCAAGCCTGATATTTCAACCCTGTGTATTGGTCAAGCAGCGAGTATGGGTGCGTTATTGTTAACTGCTGGCGCTAAGAACAAACGATTTGCACTGCCAAATGCTAGGTGTATGATTCATCAGCCGTTGGGTGGGTTTTCTGGTCAAGCCAGTGATATTGACATTCATGCGCAAGAAATCCTCAAAGTGAGGGAAAAACTCAATAATATCCTTAAGTTTCATACGGGTCGGGCTATCAAAACCATCCAAAAAGACACGGATAGAGACAATTTTATGTCGGCTGACGAAGCGGCTAAATACGGTTTGATTGATAAGGTATTGACACAGCGTTAAATCCTGTTTTATTTTATTCAGTAAAGGACTAAGTTAATGGCAGAAAATACGAAAAAGCTTAATTGTTCATTTTGCGGCAAAGCAAAATCCGAGGTTGATAGATTGGTTGCAGGACCTGGTGTCTACATTTGCAACGAATGTATTGAATCGTGCTATGGTTTACTTGAAGAGCAAGCCTCGCAGGCAGTTATTGACGCACATCAAGATTGGAGCTACACGCCGAAGCAGTTGCATGATTTTCTGAATGAATATGTGATTGGACAAGATCATGCTAAAAAAGTGTTGTCTGTTGCAGTTTACAATCATTACAAGCGCTTGCAAAGTGGGCATATATCCAACGATGTTGAGCTGGATAAATCCAACATTTTAATGATTGGCCCCACAGGTTCGGGCAAAACATTGTTAGCACAAACGCTGGCACGACTTTTGGATGTGCCATTTACCGTGGCAGATGCGACCACTTTAACTGAAGCAGGCTATGTGGGTGATGATGTTGAAAATGTAATTAAAAGTCTGTTGTCAAAATGTGATTTTGACCCAGTTCGTGCTGAACATGGCATTATTTTTATCGATGAAATAGATAAGATTTCTCGCCGTTCTGATTCGCCCTCCATTACTCGTGATGTATCTGGCGAAGGTGTACAACAAGCAATGTTAAAATTGATTGAAGGTACTGTGGCTTCTGTGCCACCACAAGGCGGACGCAAACACCCAAATCAAGAAACCATTGATGTTGATACTTCAAAGATTTTATTTATTTGTGGCGGTGCATTTGATGGCTTGGACAAAGTTATCGGTAAGCGGGTAGAAAAAGCCACAGGCATTGGTTTTGGTGCAGATGTGAAAGATTTGAGTGAAGAGAAGAATCTAACAGAATTATTCAATCTTATTGAGCCAGAAGATTTGATTAGTTATGGTTTAATTCCAGAATTAGTCGGTCGTTTGCCGGTACAAACAGCGTTAGGTGAATTAGACGAAGAGGCACTTATTCAAATTTTAACCAAGCCAAAGAATTCAGTAATCAAGCAATTTCAAGAAGTTTTTGCCATGGAAGGTGTTAAATTAACTTTTAGAAAGCCCGCTTTATCAGCGATTGCTAAATTAGCCGTTAAGCGTAAAACAGGCGCCAGAGGATTGCGCTCTATCTTGGAATATATGTTGTTAGATACAATGTTTGAATTGCCCTCATTGAGTGATGTAAGCGAAGTGGTTATTGACAGAAATGTGGTTGAAAAGAAAACCGAACCCTTGATAGTATATAAGTTGGCTGGAAAACAAGCAACAGCTAAAAAGGCTAAAAAAGCCTCTTAAACGCAGCCGTTAGTGGAATTATTTGATAAGCAAAAAGAGGCAGTTGGTCAAGGCGAGCGAACCTTGCTGGTCTATATAGAGCTTCCTCAAAATCGACATAGTCACAATGGTGCAGATGAGCTTTTAGAATTAGCGCAATCCTCTGGACTGGATGTCATTCAAAACCTAAAAGTAACATGCAATAATGCGAATGCTAGGTATTTTATTGGCTCTGGCAAGGTGGAAGAATTGGCAGATTTGGTTAAAGAACTAGCGCTAGATTTGGTCATTTTTTCTGCTGAATTGTCTCCTTCACAAGAACGCAATTTAGAAAAACACTTAGAATGCCAAGTAATGGATCGCACAGGTCTGATTTTGGATATTTTCTCATTGAGAGCAAGTTCGTTTGAGGGTAAATTACAAGTGGAACTGGCACAACTTAGGCATTTATCCACTCGCCTCGTGCGTGGTTGGACGCACTTAGAGCGACAAAAAGGCGGTATTGGTATGCGTGGTCCGGGTGAGACACAATTAGAAACCGATAAACGATTAATTGCTGTGCGTATTAAAAATATCAGTAAACGCTTAGAAAAAGTACATAAACAACGAGATTTAGGGCGTAAGTCACGCATTAAGAACGAATTACCGATGATTGCTTTGGCAGGCTACACCAATGCAGGAAAATCCACGCTGTTTAATTACATAACCCAAGCAGAAGTTTTTGCCAATGACCAATTATTTGCCACGCTTGATTCCACCATTAGACGCGTGATATTGCCTGCTTCTGGTGAAGCGGTAATTGCTGATACCGTAGGTTTTATTCAAAACCTACCTCATGATTTAGTGGCAGCTTTTAAATCAACCTTGGAAGAAACACGGCGTGCCAATGTGCTGCTCCATGTGGTGGACGCAGCTGATGAATATAACAGAGAAAAAATCGACCAAGTGCAAGCTATTATTTTTGATATTGAGGCTGACAAAGTCCCTAGTATTTTGGTGATGAATAAAATTGATTGCCTAGATAATTTCGAGCCAAGAATTGATAGAGACGAGAACAACAGAATTTTTCGTGTTTGGATTTCGGCGCAAACGGGTGCAGGCATTGATTTTCTTTATCAAGCGTTAGCAGAGCAACTCAGTGGAACAATGACACGCGCCAGAATACAGCTGGATGTAACTAGTGCTTATATTCGTAGTGAAATTCACAATATTGGCTATATCCATAATGAAAAAGTGGATGATTTTGGGCAATGGATACTTGAAATCAATGTCACTCATCACTATCTATCTAAATTACTAAGTTTAAAAGGGGTAACACTATTATGGGAACAGAAGCCATAACAGAGGTAATAGATTTAACACAACAACGAGTACCTTTATTGCCACTGCGAGATGTGGTGGTTTTTCCACATACTGTGATGCCACTTTTTGTTGGTAGGGAAAGTTCCGTTAATGCAATTACCCAGGCTATGGGGACGAATAAACATATATTTTTGGTTGCACAAAAAAACGAAAAAACACAAGACCCGAAGAATGAAGACCTGCACACTGTTGGTACTTTGGCAACGATTTTGCAAATGTTGAAATTGCCTGACGGCACTATCAAAGTCTTAGTCGAAGGAGTAAAGCGCGCCAAGGTTGAGGAATTTGTTGAAGCGGATGGCTATACCGAAGTTGAAGTGAGCGAATTTGCGTTGGATGTTGGTAAAAATATTGAAGTTGAAGCGATGATGCGACTGGCATTAGAGAACTTTGAGACCTATATTAGACTTAACAAAAAAATCCCCGAAGAAGTGCTTAATATGCTCAAAGAAGTGAGTAATGTTGAGCGTTTTAGCGATATCATTATTGCCAATTTATCGCTAAAAACTGCTGAGAAACAAGAACTGTTAAGCGGCAAAGATGCGCAAACTCGATTAGATAAAATCTTATCAGTAATTCAAAGTGAAATTGATGTTTTAGGCACTGAGAAGAAAATTCAATCCCGTGTACGCAAACAAATGGAATCTAACCAACGAGATTATTACTTGAATGAGCAAATGAAGTCCATTCAAAAAGAATTAGGGCAGGCAGAAGATGAGAATGAAATTGAAGATTTACAAGCAAAAATCAACCAAGCCAAGATGCCTAAAGATGCTAAAAAACAAGCAGAAGGTGAATTAAAAAAACTCTCAAGAATGTCATCGCATTCATCTGATGCATCTATTATTCGCACTTATATTGAAAATCTCTGCGATGTGCCATGGAAAAAACAAACCCGCATTAATAAGAATTTAGCCAAGGCGCAACATATTTTAGATGATGATCATTACGGGCTAAACAAGGTAAAAGAGCGTATTTTGGAGCATTTGGCAGTGCAAACTCGTGTTACCCACAACAAGGCAAATATTTTGTGCTTAGTTGGACCACCAGGTGTGGGAAAAACTTCACTCGGCGAATCAATTGCCAAGGCAGTGAACCGTAAATTCGTGCGTATGGCACTTGGCGGTGTTCGAGATGAGGCAGAAATTCGTGGACATCGACGCACCTATATTGGTGCAATGCCAGGCTCTATTATTCAAAAAATGCAAAAAGTGAAGGTTAAAAATCCTCTATTTTTGCTTGATGAAATTGAGAAAATGGCGTCCGATCATCGGGGTGACCCTTCATCAGCTATGCTGGAAGTGCTGGACCCTGAGCAAAACCACACTTTTAACGACCATTATTTAGAAATCGACTACGACCTTTCGCAAGTTATGTTCGTGGCAACCGCCAACACGCTAGATTTGCCACAGCCCCTATTAGATAGAATGGAGATTATTGAACTCTCTGGTTACACCGAAGATGAAAAAATGCAGATTGCTAAGTGTCATTTAATTAAAAAAGCGATGGAAAATAACGGCGTTGAAATGAATGAAATTGTATTCAAAGATTCGGCTATTTTGGACATTATTCGTTATTACACGCGTGAGGCAGGCGTGCGTAGCCTAAGTAGAACCATTAGCACTATTTGTCGCAAAATCGTTAAAGAAGTTGTTATTAAGAAGCGCAAAACAAAAGCCATTATTGATGCTAAAAGTTTAGAAAAATATCTTGGTATTAAAAAATTCCGCTTTGGTTTAGCAGAAGAAAACAACCAAGTTGGCGAAGTAACAGGACTGGCATGGACTTCTGTAGGTGGTGATTTGCTCACCATCGAAGCTGCCGCTTACAAGGGCAAGGGTAAGCTCAATTACACAGGTCAATTAGGCGATGTAATGCAGGAATCCATTCAAGCGGCCAAATCTGTGGTTAGAAGTAGAGCCAAGAAATTTGGTATTGACGAACATTTCGATGAAAAACTTGACATTCACATCCATGTGCCCGATGGCGCCACCCCAAAAGACGGACCTAGCGCAGGCGCAGCGATGTGCACTGCACTTGTATCCGTACTTACAGGACGCAAGGTTAAAGCCGATGTGGCAATGACTGGCGAAATTACCCTGCGTGGTGAAATCACCCCAATCGGCGGACTCAAAGAAAAAATGCTAGCGGCATTGCGTGGCGGCATCAAAACCGTCATCATCCCCGACGACAACGAACGAGAACTCTCTGAAGTGCCTGAGAAAATCAAAAGCAAACTCAAAGTAATAAAAGTTAAGTGGATTGATGAGGTGCTGGATATTGCACTAGAAAAATAATTGTAGAGACCGCTGTATTAACCCAGTGGTCTCTTGCCTCTTTCCGACTATATTTTTGTTAATTTAGCATAATAAAATCCGTCAAATTCATAACACGGAATTTGTTGTCTGCCGTGAGTGGCTTCAACCCCCCAATCAAGCATGATTTTTTCCTCAACTGCGTCTGAGTGGTTTTGTAAAAACTGTGCAATTTGAGCTTCATTTTCGTTTTTTAAAATTGAGCAAGTAGCATATAGTAGCACGCCTCCTGGCTTGAGCATTGTCCATAAATTGTCTAAAATGTCTTTTTGTAGGGCGACTAAAGCGCTGATATCTTTAGGTTTTCTAAGTAGTTTGATATCAGGATGGCGACGAATTACACCCGTGGCCGAACAAGGCGCATCCAGCAGGATTTTATCAAATAATTTGCCATCCCACCAGTCTTGCGTTTGTGCTTTTCCTTGTAGTAGGGCGATGTTTTTTATGGTAAATCGCTCAATATTTTCTTGCACGCGTTTTAGCCTTTCCTTGTTGTTATCTAGTGCAATGATTGTGGCATTTGGGGCTAATTCGCTAAGGTGAGTAGTTTTTCCGCCTGGCGCACAGCAAGCGTCTAAAATCAAATCCCCCTCTTTTGGGTTTAACAAAGGTGCAGCTAATTGGGCCGAGGCATCCTGCACAAAACACGAGCCTTTATCAAAATCTTGAATATCGTAAACATTAACCGCTTTATTTAAAATTATTGCCTGTGGTGCAATTTCAACCAACGAGCCTTGCCCATCCATAAAGACGGGCAAGGCTCGTTGGTTGAAATTAGGGTGAATGCGTAGCGTCATTGGGGCTTGGGTGTTGTTTTGGGTGAAGATTTGTGCAAAATTATTGGGGTAATATTGTTTAATTTTTTTCACTAACCAAGTTGGATGGGTGTAATGTGTTTGTTGCTGTAAATCGTCTTTTTGTCGGTCTATTTCCCTAAGAATGGCATTCACTAGGGGTTTTGCCCAAGGCTTGTTGAGCTCATTAACGACATTCACAGTTTCGAAAATACTGGCGTGTGTTGCTACATTAGAATGTAAGACTTGATAAGCGCCGAGCAACATTAAACAGTGAACATCTAAGTCTTCTTTTTTAAGTGAGTGTTTTAGTAGTCTAGAGACAATATCGTTGAGCTGGTGGTAGAAGCGAATTGTGCCAAAAACTAGAGATTTTGTTAGTGCACTAACCTCTGCTGGGTAGATGAAAGTGGAGAGTGATTTTTTCTCTAAAACAACTGAACAGATTGCGCCTAGGGCAATGGTTCGGGTGTTATTTTCCAAGTGTGCGCTTGATGGCTTGCAAGAGTCTGTCGGCCGGTAGATAGCCTGGCAAGTGCGTACCATCAGAAAGGAAAATAGCAGGTGTGCCGTTCACTCCTAGTTGCTGAGATAATAGCAATTGCTGCGCAACTGGGTTTTTACAGTCATCCGAATTAGGCACAATACTCTTAGTTTTATAGTCGTGCATCGCTTTTTTTCTGTCTTTAGCGCACCAAATTTTTTCCATTTTTCCTTGTGCTTCTGGATGCAATGATGCCAATGGTGTGGCGAGGTATTTGACGGTAATCCCAAATTCATTTATTTTGGGCATTTGTCTATGTAGTTTTTTGCAGTATGGGCAATCTACATCGGTAAATACATGTATTACATATTTTTCATTTTTTGCCGGATAGATAATTTTATCTTTATCTTCAACGCTATCTAACAGCGCTTTTTTTAGTTGCCGCACTTTGTTGCTGTTTGGCATTTTCTGGCGAGTGGTTAAGTCGATAATATCACCTTGAATCAAGTATTTACCATCTTCCGAGACAAAAAAAGATTGAATTGGGTTTTGAGCAATGGCTTCATAAACGCCTTTAAAAGGGGTTTTTTCAATATCTATAGTGCCGAATATTGAATTTAGGTTTTCAATGGTAGACTTGTCGGCAATAGATTGGGTACTAACGAGGGCGAGAGTAAGTAGTATCTTTTTAAACATAATTTTTTATGGTAGTGTGAGATGTGTAAAATTATACGCATCTTTATAAAATAGGTTGCAGAAATAATGGAATTTAAAATTAATAAATCTGCCACGGAGGCACAAATACAGGTTGTTTTTGATGAGATGCTGAAATTAAACAAGGTAGAGTTTGATGGCGCTAATAAATTAAAAATTGGACTTGGAGACCAAATACCTAACGACAAAACAGTTCAAAAATTAGCAATAACTTTGGCTAAAACTGCCAATCAGTTTAATTTGAAAGCATTGTTCTTGCCTATGCTTGAAGTTGAAAACTTTGTTGAAATTGTTACTCAAGCAATAGCGAATAATGATTATCAAATACAAAAAATTGAGCTGGAAACACCCGAAGAAAATACATTACAAACAGTGGTTTTTGAACAAGGTGAACAGGCTAGTATTGACAAGGCGCTAGCAATTGCAAGCGGTATGGCGCTTACTCGTAGGTTGGGTGATTTGCCATCGAATGTCTGTACGCCGACTTATTTGGCAGAAACGGCACAAAACATGGCACAAGAATTTAATCTTGCGTGTCAAGTGCTAGAAGAATCTGATATGTCAAAATTAGGCATGGGTTCTTTATTGTCGGTTTCTAAGGGCTCAATTGAGCCACCAAAGCTCATCAGTTTGAGCTACCAAGGCAATGACAGTGCTCAGCCCATTGTGTTGGTGGGCAAGGGAGTTACTTTTGATAGTGGCGGTATTTCACTCAAATCTGGTGCGAGTATGGACGAGATGAAATATGATATGTGCGGTGCAGCATCTGTGCTTGGCACAATGCATGCGGTGGCTGAGATGAAACTCAAGGTTAATTTAACTATTGTGGTACCAACAGTTGAGAATATGCCAGCGCATAATGCCTCCAAGCCGGGCGATGTGGTTAAATCTATGTCAGGGCAGACGATTGAAATTCTTAATACCGATGCAGAAGGGCGTTTGATTTTGTGTGATGCGCTGACTTATGTTGCCAAATTTAACCCAGCAGTGGTAATTGATGTTGCCACGCTTACAGGTGCGGTGATTGTGGCGCTCGGTAAGCACCATTCTGGAATGATGGTGAACGACCAAGACTTAGCTGATGATTTAATTAAGGCAGGTAAAAACTCTATGGACACAGTGTGGCAGTTACCATTAGATGAAGAGTTTAATGAATTATTTAAATCTAATTTTGCTGATATGGCAAATTCTAGTGGTTGTCGTGAAGCTGGTTCTAGCGTCGCTGGAAGTTTTTTGGCTAAATTTACCAAAGACTATTGTTGGGCGCACTTAGATATTGCTGGCACAGCGTGGGTAAGTGGTGCTAAAAAAGGCGCTACTGGGAGACCAGTACCATTATTAACTCAATATATTTTAGATTCAGTTTAGGGAATTTTGATGTCAAATTTTGAAAATGTAACTGTCATCAAAGAAGCCAATATTTATTTTTAGGGCAGAGTGAGCAGCCGCACTGTTGAGTTTTCCGATGGCAGGTGATTATGCGTTTGATACTACTGAGAATGAATTGGTAGAAATTCAAACAGGCGAAGCGGATGTACTACTGCCAAATGAACATGAATGGCAAACCTTTACAAAAGGCACATCGTTTGAAGTGCCAAAAAATTCAAGTTTTAAATTACAGGTCAAAGAAGTGATTGATTATTGTTGTTCTTATTAGAGACCTTTGCATAAATATGAATAATCATCAAAAATCCACTTTTTACCAAGTTGACAAAAATTGAATTCTGTTAATCATCCATATTTATGCAAAGATCTCTATTATTAAGAGTTTTTATCCAGCCAAACGCCCAGACCTTGGGCGCAGATTTCTAAATCACCTTTAAACAGTTTAATTTGTTGTATTTTATCGAGCGTCACTCTATGTTTGGTAGAGATTTCTAACAAATAATCTAATAATGTCGTTTTAATTGCCTTATGACGATTGGGTGTGTTTTTAAGTATCGTGGCAATTTTGACAAAGCCATCTATATGCTGAATAAGCATATTGGCACAGTCTTGAGTAAATTCAATGCGATTAAAATGCGTTAAATAAGCGTATTTTGGCTTAAGTTTCATCAGTTGCTTGATGGTGTTTTTCCAAGTTTCTGGGTCAAATTGAATTGGCGTAGTGGGTGGAAAAATTAACTCGCCTTGGTGAGTGTCAAACTCCCGATAACTCACACCTAAGGTATCACCACTAAAAATACCGTGCGATTTCTCATCCCAAATACACACATGGTGGCGCGCATGACCCGGTGTGTCGATAAATTTTAATACTCGATTGCCTAAGCTTATTTCATCATTGTCTTTAGCGATAATGATACGATTTTTGGGAATGGGGATTAAATCTCCTAAAAATTGTTTAAAAAATAATTCGCCATATACTTGAATAACGCCTGTGCGTAATTTTGATGGGTCAATTAAGTGGTTTACACCATATTCATGTACATAAACTTTGGCATTAGGCAAGTGTTTAATCAGCTCACCCGCACCACCTGCATGGTCTAGATGAATGTGTGTCAAGATAATATAATCTACATTTTTTCGTTTGATGTTCTTTTTATCAAGTGTTGCCAATAGTGTCGGCACTGACAAATAACAGCCAGTATCTACAAAGGCAGCCCGCTTGCCGTCTTCAATTAAATAAGCGGCAACAAAATCATCACGCATATACTGTGTGTCAATGCAAGTAATACCAAAATCAAGGTTGTGATAAATAGGCTTCATAACACCTCTATTTTAATTATTTTTTAAGCAAGGTAAAACCTCTTTTTTAGGCAATAAAAAACCGCCTAAAAGGGCGGTTTTTAAATATTTACTCAAACGACTTTAAAAATCGCCTGTTGCTCCACCCTGTTGAATGGCATCCATAGTTTCTTTGACTGCCAATGCTTTTTCAAGTAGGTAATCTGGCAGTGGCGTACCACCATAAATCATTGCGTTCATGTCCAAGGTGTATAACCACCTTTTGCCTTGTTTGTCTTCAATGATAGCAATACGACAAGGAAGATAAGCTGAAAATGCATCTGAATGATCAACCATAATCATTGCTGTTCTAGGTGAGCAGTATTGATAAATCTTTAAATAACGCTGTTTTTCACCTGTTTGTAATTCAACCATTTCTGAGAGTGGCAACATACCCACCGAACGAATACTTCTTTCTACTGCAATGCTTTCCATGGCATCTTCAACATCTTCATTTGAAAGGTCGTCGGCAACGGGTATTTTGACAATACTTGACATGGCAAGATCGCCCGTATCTAATAAAGTGTTAGCAATCGGCATATAAACTTTTTCCATTGATTGTGGGTGTAATGTTGGTGAAATCATCTCACTGATAACTTTACTGGTAATACCGTATTGTGCCTGTAATAACACCATATAGTAAGTTGAAACTGCGCCAATAATAATCAGCACCCATTTAATAAATCTAATTGTATTCATTTTTATTCTCTCTTGTTGGTTATAAAGTTAAAACAGTTGAGTATTCTAACAGCCTATTAATACAGTGCAAGTTTATCACTATATAATAATTTTCTTATACAATATGTAAGCCATTCAGCACAATATTGGTTAAACTAACCATGCCGACTATTTTGCCGTTATCTAACACTGGACAACGAGATAAATTCAATCGAGTGAGTAATTTGGCGCAGTAACGAATCTCCATATCAGGATGGACAGAAATGGCGGGCTTGGTCATAACTTCATAGGCATTAACACGGTCTGGCGAACGCCCTTTGGCGATTACTTTGGCAGCAATATCAGCAATCAGCACCACGCCATATTCATCATGTTCATGCGCTTTATCAACGATTAACATCTTGGTTTTTTTGTGCTTCATATTTCTTAAAGCGTTTTGTACGGTGCATTTGCTGTTGATAATATCAACTTCTGTCCACATAATGTCTTTGACTAATACTGGGATATTCATAGTTTTTCCTCCACGGTTGTTTCTAATGCTTGTATTTGATGTATGACACCAACAGCATCCTCTACATCAATTTGAAAGGCGATGCCCTCTTGGTCATCACGGTCGAACTCTCCTGCTATGGCAATACTTTCTAGAATTGATCGAGAAAGATGTTGCTCCACGAGTAGTAATAAGACATCCCTTGGAGTTTCAATATTAAGCCCTAGAAATGTTTTATTATGCTTTAAGCCTTCGCCTCGAGCCTGAGAAATAATGGTCGATCCTGTTGCACCTTTTTCTCTAGCCGCCTCAAGGATTAAGTCAGTTTTATTGCTATCGACAAAGGCAATAATCAGTTTAAAGTGCATCGTTTTTTCTCCTGTTTAAAAAATTGGTTATTTGTGCATACGCTAGCACACTCATGATTGGAAATAGCGAGGCAAAAGCAATCAGTCCAAAACCATCAATGATTGGGTTTCTGCCCTCAATTGTACTCGCCAAACCCAAGCCTAGGGCAGCAACTAACGGCACGGTAACGGTAGAAGTAGTTACACCACCTGTGTCATAGGCTAGTGCAATGATGTTTTTTGGTGCAAAATAAGTTTGTATCAAAACAACCACATAACCCGCAATAATAAAATAGTGAATAGGTAGCCCAGCCACAATACGGAAACTACCCAAAGAAATACCCACTGCAACACCAAATGCGACAACCATACGAAGTGACCAGACTTTAATAAAACCACCCGATACTTGATTGGCTTTAATGGCAACTGCTAACAGCGAAGGTTCAGCAATTGTGGTAGCAAACCCAATGGCAAAGGCGAAAATATACACCCAATAATAACTGCCCCAGTTAGTATTAGTGCCAATAAAATCAACACTGGTAAGTTGGTCTGCCATGAGTTTTCCAAGTGGGAAAAGTGCTTTCTCTAGTCCAACAATAAACAAGGTCAGTCCAATCCAAACCAAAATAAAGCCAATAATAACTTTTTTTAGATTGGGAATTTTTTGTTTAAGAATGAGAAGCTGAAACCCAAACAACACCAAGGCAATGGGCGCCACATCCCCAAGCATATCGATAAAAGGTTGTAATAAATTTACCATAATATGCCAAAAATCATAACTGCAACAATAGGTAATAACGAGGCAATGGCAATCATGCCAAAACCATCGGTCATTGGATTTCTACCACGGATTGAGCTAGCTAAGCCAACGCCTAATGCAGTAACGAGCGGTACGGTGATGGTGCTAGTGGTTACCCCGCCTGCATCATAAGCAATACCAATAATAAACTCAGGGGCAAAAATAGTGGCAATAATAACAAGTGAATAGCCGCCGATAATCAAATAAGTAAGCGCCCAGCCTTTAATAATCCTCAGCGCCCCTAATAACACCGATAAACCAACCGATATTGCTACTGTATAGCGCAGTGTTTGTGCGTAATTGTCTACCGCCTCGTTGTCAATAATGCCACCAAGTTGTGCCACATTTGCCGCTTCATTAGCAACAGCAATCAGCGCAGGCTCTGCCACCGTGGTGCCAAATCCAAGTGCAAAGGCAAATATTAACAGCCAAACCAGTGAGCCTTTTTTAACAAAGGCAAACGCCAGTGCTTCGCCAATAGGGAACAGCCCTAGATTTAAGCCATAGACGAATAAAGTTAAACCTAATAACACAAATCCTGTACCAATGATAATATCGGCAAAATTAGGGATATTTTGTTGCAGTACAACCAGTTGAAAAAAACCAATCACCAATACAATCGGTGCTAAGTCTTTAGCACTGTTTAGCAAGCTGTTCAGAAACACGAAGAAGGTTTTTTTCATTAGGGTTTTATTGTGATTTCGGCTAAATTAAAGCCCACTGGCAATTATAATAGAATCTATGAAAGAAGTCGTTTTAATTAATGGAAAACAACAATCCCAACTTAGCGTGTTTAATCGCTTAACGCAGTTTGGAGATGGTTTGTTTGAGACTTGCGTGGTCAAAAATGCGCAATTATTATTTTGGTCAGCGCATTTTTCTAGGTTGGAAAAAGGTCGTAAGCAACTTAAAATTAATCGTATTAGCGAACAACAATGGCTAAAAGATATTGCCAAAGCACTTTCAATCGCTAAGTTAGAGCAAGCCGTGGTCAAGGTAGTATTGTCTCGTGGGCAAAGTATGCGAGGATATGGGTTTGAAGCAGATATTGAGCCAACACGACTTGTTATTGTCTCAAAAATGCCCGATAAAATACTGAGCGAATACACCCTTAGTGTTTGTAATAGCGGCTATGCTAATCATCAATTGTTGTCCAATATTAAGCATTGCAATCGTCTTGAGCAAATATTAGCACGCAGTGATTTGCGTGCTGATGAGTGTATTATGTTGAATGATGATGGCTGGGTGATTTCGGTTACACAGGGCAATATTTTTGCCATAAAATCGGGCGTATTATTAACACCAAGCTTAGAAAAATGCGGTATTGCAGGGACACGACGAGCCGTGATATTAAAAATTGCCACGGCACTAGATTTACAGGTCAAGGTGGGTATATTAACATTGCAAGCGCTGAACGATTGTGATGAAATATTTATTAGCAATAGTATAATTGGTATTAAACCCGTTACAGCTATTAATGAAAAATGCTTTGACCAACATACCATTACACGGCAATTAGCGCAAGCTTTAGAAGAAAAACTACGATGAAAAAAATTCTAATAACTGTTGCTATACTGGTGCTAACTTGGTCTTATTGGGTAAATACCATTAAAACCACCCACCCAGTTGTTTATCACCTGTCTCAAGGCGCTAATATTGTTTCAGTCGCCAATAATCTTGAAAAACAAGGCGTGATTCGCTCCTCTTTTTTCTTGCGTATAGCGGCCAAGGTTTTTGGCTTTGAGTCTAAATTAAAATCTGGCTATTATGATATAACACCAAATATGAAAGTGATGGATTTGCTTGATAATTTTGTATCGGCAACAGTAGCTGAGCGCAATATCACCCTAATTGAAGGTAAAACTGTGCGTCATTATTACCAACAATTGCAAAGCATTGAGGCATTAAAATCCAATGGATCGCTGGCGAATACGATGCGTTTGGCAGGCGTTAAAGCGCCTTATGAAGGGATTTTTTGGCCAGATACTTACCGTGTGCGTTACGGCGATAGTGTTGCCAGTATTTTTAAAAGGTCGCATCAAATTATGCAAGAAATATTAAATTCTGAATGGAAAAATCGGGATAAAACTCTGCGCCTAAAGAACGCATCTCAAGCCTTGATATTGGCATCTTTGATTGAAAAAGAAACCGCACACAACGCCGAAAAATCACAAATAGCAGGCGTATTTATGCGCCGTTTGCAAATAGGTATGCGCCTGCAAACCGACCCAACAGTTGTGTACGGTTTGGGTGAAAAATATCGTGGTTTTTTAACGCGACAAGATTTAAAATTCAACAGCCCTTACAACACCTATCGAAATCACGGCTTACCGCCAACGCCAATTAGCTCAGTTAGTATCACTTCGTTGCGTGCGGTAATGCACCCTGCGTCAGGCGATACCTTGTTTTTTGTTGCTAAGAAAAATGGCACCCATGCCTTTGCAAAAACTTACCAACAACATCGCCTCAATATCAAAAAGCACTTGTTAACTAAAAATTGAGAAGCCGGGCTTCTCAATTTTTTCTTTGCTAAAGGTAAGGTAAATTTAAGTTATTTATTGAAAGTGGACTCGTTAAAATAAGACTTTATGCAAAAAGGAAAATTTATCACCATTGATGGCGTAGAGGGCGCAGGAAAAAGCACACAAATTGATTTTATTTGTCAATATTTGGCGGATAAGGGTGTTAATGTTGTGCTCACTCGAGAGCCAGGCGGAACAGCAATAGGCGAAAAAATTCGTACCTTGTTATTGAGTAATTCAACTGGCGAGATGCATGCTGATACTGAACTAATGCTGATGTTTGCCGCCAGAAACGAGCACATTCAAAGCAAAATAATCCCAGCATTGGCGCAAGGAAATTGGATTTTGAGTGATAGATTTACCGATGCTTCTTATGCTTATCAAGGTGGCGGTCGTGGCTTGGATGTTGCACGCATTGCACAATTAGAAGACTGGGTGTTGCGAGCATTTACCCCTGATATGACGCTGCTACTGGATGTGTCTGTGGATATTGGCATGAAGCGTGTGGAGTCCAGAGGTAAAAAAGACCGCATAGAGCAGGAGGATTTTGATTTTTTTAATCGTGTGCGTGAGGCTTATATTACTCGCTCTAAACAACACCCTGAACGCATTAAATTAATTAATGCCATGCAAACGATAGCCTATACTCAACAACAAATTAAAGTTATTCTGGATTTGCTATGACACTTCCTTGGCACCAAGATGCATTTGCAAAACTCAAACAAATGATTGACCAAAATCATCTACCCCATGCGTTATTGATTACAGGCGTTTCTCGGATAGGCAAGTTTGAACTAATGCAACAACTCGTTGGCACTTTGCTGAATGACGAGGAAATTATTAGAAAGGACGATGTGCAGCAGGATTTGGACAACGCTGTGTTGATTAGACGCTCTCATTACACGAATATGATTTATTGTCGTGCGGGTGAAATTAATCCAAATACCAAAAATCGCTCTAAAGATATTCGTGTTGATCAGGTGCGTGCATTTTGTGAAGCGTTAAACAAAACTGCTGATAAATTGCAGATAGGCGTTATTTTTTACGCCGACCAAATGAACATTAATGCTGCCAATAGTTTGTTAAAAACACTGGAAGAGCCTAGAGAAAATACCTTGATTATTCTGCTGGCACACAATTCTAAAAATCTACCAGTTACGATTGTTTCCCGTTGTCAGAGCGTGCATATTGGCCCTGCTTACGACCAAGACACTAAAGCGTGGATTGAGCAACATATTGAACACAAAGAGGATTTTGACACAATGCAACTATTAGAAGCCGCACACGGCGTGCCTTTTAAGGTTATTGACGGGCTTGCAGGGGATGACTTTATTCATTATCAAAAATGGCAAAATCAATTATTAAGCGTTGCCCTACATCCAGCCACTATCAACAAAGTAGAAGGCTTTGACAGCAACGAAGTCGAAGTCTTGAGTTGCCTACAACACTTGGTTATCGAGGGTATTCGACTCAAAGCACTTAAACGAGAAGGAGGCTTGGTTGAGCTAAATCAAATCATCAACTTAGCAAAAACAGATTTTTTATTCAAATTATTACAAGACATTTCTCGTGCTATTGCCCTAGCAAAAACTAGCGTAAATATAAAATTATTATTGGATGATGTGCTGATTGTATGGTCGCATATTACTCATCTAAAAACCTACCCACAAATATTGGAGAATAAATAAATGACAAAATCAGAACAACTTTTTAGCGAAGCACAACACTACATTCCAGGTGGGGTGAATTCCCCCGTTCGAGCATTCAAAGGCGTAGGCGGCACGCCGATATTTTTTACCCGAGGTGAGGGTGCTTATTTGTTTGATGTCGATGATAATCAATACATTGATTATGTCGCCTCATGGGGGCCAATGATTTTGGGTCATGCTAACCAAGGCGTGGTGAGTGCAGTGGAGAAAGTCCTGCACAATGGTTTGGGTTTTGGCGCACCGACCGAGATTGAGACTAAGCTGGCAAAAAAAGTATGTGAAATGGTGTCTTCTATTGAATTGGTGCGTATGGTGAGTTCAGGCACAGAAGCCACTATGAGCGCTATTCGCTTGGCGCGAGGCTTTACTCAGCGTGATACCATTGTGAAATTTGAAGGCTGCTATCACGGGCATTCAGATTCGTTATTGGTCAAAGCAGGATCAGGCGCATTAACACTTGGTGAGCCAAATTCAGCAGGTGTGCCGGCAGATTTTGCCAAGTATACATTGACCTTGGAATACAACAATTTAGCGCAAGTGCGAGAAGTGTTTGCCGAAAAAGGCAGCGAGATTGCTTGTATTATCGTTGAGCCTGTTGCTGGTAATATGAACTGTATTCCGCCCGTTGATGGGTTTTTGCAAGGACTTAGAGAGGTTTGTGATGAATATGGTACGGTGCTAATTTTTGACGAAGTAATGACTGGATTCAGGGTTGCAAAAGGCGGTGCGCAAGAGAAATTTGGCATTCAACCTGACTTAACAACACTTGGAAAAGTGATTGGCGGTGGGCTACCCGTTGGTGCATTTGGGGGCAAAAAAGCCATTATGGAATGCATTGCCCCTTTGGGTGCAGTCTATCAAGCAGGCACGCTCTCAGGCAATCCCATGTCAATGGCAGCAGGTTTGGCAATGCTAGAGGCAATTGATAAGGACAAAAACTTATACGAGAATTTAGCGCAAAAAGCCACCAAGCTTACCAACGGCATTGTAGAAAAAGCACGAGAAAACAATATTTCAATGACGGCTAATGTAGTGGGTGGCATGTTCGGTTTGTTTTTTACCGATGTTGATACGGTGACGAACTTTGTGCAAACTTCACAATGCAATGTTGAGCGTTTTAATCAGTTTTTTCATTTAATGCTAAAAGAGGGTGTTTATTTAGCGCCCAGCGTCTACGAGGCAGGGTTTATCTCCACGGCACATAACGATAACGATATTGAACATACTATTAAAAAGGCGGAAAAATGTTTTAAAAAGTTAGTATAATAATTTTTAATCATACGATGAATACCATCGTAAATATCGTATTGTAATTAAAAAAATAATCAAATCATATTAATTGATGTTGATATGCACAACGAGGTTTATTAATATGGCACTTGCATTATTTGATTTAGATAAAACTTTATTAGGCGGTGATAGCGATTTTTTGTGGGGCGAGTTTCTGTCCGAAATCGGCGCAGTTAATGTTGATGAATACCAAAAGCAAAATCAGGTGTTTTTTGATGATTATGCACGAGGAGAATTGGATATTAATCAATATCTAGAATTTTGCCTAAGACCTTTAGCACACAATTCTATCAAACAACTCAGCAAATGGCACCAGCAATTTATGGTTGAAAAAATCCAGCCAATTTTTTTAGAAAAAGCCAAAAAAGTGGTAGATGCACACAAAAAAAATGGCGATAGGGCGCTGGTCATCACTGCCACTAATTCATTCGTCACCCGCCCAATTGCCCAAGCCTACGGTATCAAGGATTTGCTCGCCACTGAGCCTGAAATAGTGAACGGTGAGTTTAGCGGAAAAGTATCAGGCGAGCCCTGTTTTCAAATCGGCAAAGTCCATAAACTAAAAGCGTGGTGTAAAACCAATAACGAAATCTTAGACGGCGCTTATTTCTACTCCGATTCACATAATGATTTACCATTATTGGAATTGGTTGATAATCCCATTGTCGTACATGGTGATGAAAAATTATTAGAAATTGCCAAGCAAAAAAGCTGGCAATGTATGGATTGGACTTAGTTTTTAAGTTTAATCGGCGCTGATATCTTGATTTTTTTATGTATGTGAGGCCTTTGCATAAATATGGATGATTAGCAAAATTCAATTTTTGTCAAATTGGTATTTTTTTCAACTCTGTTCTAGCAAGACTAAGACTGGGTTTAAAAAAATTACCAAGTTGGTAAAAAGTGGGTTTTTGATGATGATTCGTATTTATGCAAAGGTCTCACTTAATGATTCGGTATTTTTGCGTGATAAAAATCAATTTATTTGATTGAGTTGCTTAAAAACTGCCAAATGGTGTTGAATTTTTTCGATTGAGTCTATTTGCTCAAGACCTTGTAAAATCCAGTGGGTAATGGCTTCGTCAGTGGGGACAGTGGTAAATAACTGCTGTCTTTTGGTGTGTTCGATTTTGCCGATATTTGCTAATTTGTTAATGTGCCCTAGCACGGTGGTGAGGGCTAAATTGCGCTGTTGGCAGATGCTTTCTATGCTTGTATCTTGTTCTATTAATTCTAGAGTAGTTTGGTAAGTAGGGTGTAATTTTTGTACAATAGGCTCAACTTTGGGTGCAGGTTCTTGAAAACCATCGACCCTTAAGGTGGCTAATAAGTCTAGGAAGCGAGCGCCATATTTTTCCAATTTAACTTGACCTACACCGTTGATTTGTAATAATTTTGCTTCGCTATCAGGCAGAAAGTGCGCCATTTCTGTTAAAGCCTTGTTGTCAAAAATAATGTAAGCAGGCATACTTTCTTCTTGGGCAATCTCTCGTCTGAGTGCTTGTAGTGCGCCTAAAATTGCCTCATCTACTGAATATTCTTGTTGTTTAATTTGTTTAAATGCCTTGTTTTGCATTTGCAAATTACTTTGACGAATATCGACTGTTTGCTTTGATTTTAAAATATTTTTAGCAATATTAGTTAATTTTAAAACCTTAAATTCACCTATCATTAAGGCATCTATTTCCAATAAACGGTCGCCAATAATTTTCCACAAAGCTCTACTCGTGGCGCTACCAATACCATAGACGGATAAGTTTTGATGTCCACTGTTGAGTACTTTTTGGTTTTTTGAGCCTAATAAAACATCAACAATGTGCCCTTGTCCAAAACGCTGGTCGGTACGATAAATGGCGGATAAAAACATCTTTGCCTGTTTGCTAATATCACTGCGTTTAACATCAGGATTAAGGCAATTATCGCATTGAGTTTGGCATTTGGGCATTTCATCGTCAAAATAATGACTTAATGCTTGGTGCCGACAACCTTCAGAGAAGGCGTATTTTTTGATTAAATTAAGCTTGTGATAGGCTAAATTTCGATACTCCTCATTTTCAATATCGGCAATAAAACGCCCCAACAAGCCTAAATCTTGAGTGGAATAAAGTAGCAAAACCTCACTTTTTAATCCGTCTCTACCCGCTCTACCCATTTCTTGGTAATAAGCTTCCATGGTTTTTGGAATAGACATATGCACCACAAAGCGAATGTTACTTTTATCAATCCCCATACCGAATGCGATGGTAGCGACCATGATATCAATCTCATCATTTACAAAGTCACTAAATGCCTGACGACGCTCTTGAGTTGGCAAACCTGCATGATAAGCCCGTGCTTTTAAACCTTGGGCATTTAAAAAATCACTTAATGATTCGGTATTTTTGCGTGATAAGGTGTAAATAATGCCTTGTTCGTTTTGATGGTTCTGCAAAAAATCGAGCAATTGTTGCCCTCCATTACCTTGTCGAGATTGGACGCTGATAAATAAATTATGCCGATAAACTTTACCACGAACAATGTTATTGCTCTGTTTAAACTTCAGCTGATTAACAATGTCTTTTTCCACCTGCGTGGTCGCCGTTGCCGTAAAAGCAGCGATACCCACTTCGGGAAAATGGGATTTTAATATACCCAGCTGGCGATAATCTGCCCGAAATTCATGCCCCCATTCGCTCACACAATGTGCCTCATCAATGGCAAAAAAGGCGATATTCAGTGTGCTTAAAAATTGTAAAAATTGACCATTTTGTAAGCGCTCAGGGGCAACAAAAACTAGCTTCACTGCACCATTTCGTAAATCATTCTGTGCTTGTATGATTTCTTCCATATCCTGCATGGACGACATCATTGCCGCTTGAACACCCTTTGCCATCAGCCCATGCACTTGGTCTTGCATCAATGCCAACAAGGGAGAAACTACAACCACTATGCCTTCCATTAATAACGCCGGTAGTTGATAACATAGCGATTTCCCACCACCCGTTGGCAAAATTAATAACACATCTTCGTGGTTTAAAATTTTATCCACTACTATTTCTTGCAATGGGCGAAATTCATCAAATCCAAAGGTGTTTTGTAGTAGCTGGTGTTTACTTTTAAGCATGAATTAAAAAAATAAAAAAAATTAAGGTTTTTGGTTGTTGATTTGTATTATTATATGCATTACTCATTAACTTTTTAAGAGGAATACAAAATGATAAAAGACAGTAAGAAAAAACTATCTCCAATCACTACCACACTACACTGGCTAATTGCCATTGTGCTTATCAGCTTAATTGCGGTGGGCATATATATGGAAGAAAACGAGGTGTTTTTTCTATACCCAATACACAAATCAATAGGAATGTTGCTTTTTAGTGTAATTTTAATCCGTGTGGTTTGGCGTATCAAAAGCGGCTGGCCTGAGCCTGTTAGTCAATACAAAAAAATTGAGCAAATAGGGGCAAGAACCATTCATTGGGTGCTCATTATTGGCACGGTAATGATGCCAATTTCTGGTATGTTGATGTCAGGTGCGGGTGGATACGGCTTGTCTATCTTTGGTTTAGAACTACTGGCAAGTAATCCAGATGAATTGAATCCAGGCAAGGTGATACCACTGAGTAAATCACTTGCAGGCTTGGGACATACTTTGCATGAATTGGGTGGAAATATTATGATATTTGCTATCACACTGCACATTATTGGTGCATTTAAGCATCATTTTATCGATAAAGACAGTACCCTACGTAGAATGCTTGGTAGAAGATAAATACTTATCACTCAAAGCAAAGATTTTAGGTGGATACCTCGTATCAGAAACCTTTGCATAAATATGAATAATCATCAAAAATCTACTTTTTACCAAGTTGACAAAAATTGAATTCTGCTAATCATCCGTATTTATGTAAAGACCTCTATCAATAAAAATTAAGGTTTTTATAGTCTATTTTCTAAAAAACCATTTTTCTTAGTTAGGTTGTCTAAATCTTGCAAGGTTTTGAGTAGTTCGCCTATCTTGTCAATTGGCATCGAATTAGGCCCATCACTTTTGGCATTTTCAGGGTCTGGGTGAGTTTCCATAAAAATACCGCTAATACCAGCAGCAACCGCTGCTCTTGCTAATACGGGCACCATTTCTCGTTGCCCGCCTGAGGTTGTGCCTTGTCCACCGGGCTGCTGCACAGAATGTGTGGCATCAAAGACCACGGGGCAATTTGTGCTGCGCATACTCGCCAAGCCACGCATATCAGAAACCAAAGTATTGTAGCCAAACGAAGTGCCACGGTCACAAACAGTAATTGCTTTATTGCCTACTTCGTAAGCCTTATCGACCACATTTTGCATATCCCACGGTGCTTGAAATTGTCCTTTTTTAATATTAACGGGCAAGCCTTGCTTGCAAACATTTTGAATAAAATTGGTTTGACGAACCAAAAAAGCAGGGGTTTGCATCATATCAACCACACTCGCTACTTCATTAAGTGGCGTGTCTTCGTGCACATCAGTCAACACTGGCACGCCTATCTCGTCTTTAACTTTTTGCAAAATGCGTAAACCCTCTTTAACGCCCAAGCCTCTAAAACTATTGGTACTGGTGCGGTTCGCTTTATCGTAGGATGATTTGTAAATAAAATTAATGCCTAAATTTTCAGTAATTTTCTTTAAATAAGCGGCAGTTTCTAGCGCCAATGCTTCAGACTCAATGACGCAAGGCCCTGCAATGAGGAAAAATGGCTGATCAATGCCGACTTCAAAATCTAATAATTTCATCGTTTATAATCTATACAAAAAACTCAGCGTTAATTATATTCGTTTAAAATAGCAAATATGACAAATACACCCAATATTCTAAAAAAAATTATCAAGCGCAAAGAAGAAGAAGTTGCCGAATGTGAAAACAATATTTCTGCAAATAAAATGCTTGAAGACGCTTATAAAAATCGCAATACACGAGATTTTTATCAAGCCTTAAAGGATAAAGCAGACCTTAAACAGAACGCCATTATTGCAGAAATCAAAAAAGCATCGCCATCTAAAGGTGTAATACGAGAGGATTTTAATCCAGTTGAAATTGCCAAAAGTTACGAAAAAGCAGGTGCAGCTTGCTTGTCTGTTTTAACCGATAAAGATTTTTTTCAAGGTGATAATCAATATTTAACCGATGTGCGTGCCGCTGTATCGCTACCTGTCTTGCGCAAAGAATTTATTATTAATCCCTATCAAATTTATGAATCCAGAGTCTTGGGCGCTGATTGCATTTTACTGATTGTTGCTTGTTTGAGCGATGAGCAAATGGAAGACTTTGCAATGCGTGCTATTGCTGTCAATATGGATGTTTTGGTTGAAGTGCATAATTTAGAGGAACTGCAACGCGCACTGGCATTACGCCTACCAATGATTGGCTTTAACAATCGCAATTTACGCTCGTTTAAGGTGTCATTACAAACAACAGTTGAATTGTTAAGCGAGATTAAAGACGACACCTTAATCATTACCGAAAGCGGTATTTTGAGTGCAAAAGATGTGGCATTTATGCACAAACACAATATTTATAGTTTCTTGGTTGGCGAGGCCTTTATGCGCCATGACGACCCAGGTAACGCCTTGCAGGAGATTTTTGTATGAAGACAGTCGTTAAGTGGATTAATGACATGATGATGGTTGGCGAATCTGCCAGTGGCCACGGTGTGGTTATGGACGGACCTGAAGAGCTGGGCGGTAAAAATTTAGGCATCCGTCCTATGGAGATGTTGCTACTCGGTATGGGTGGCTGCACAACTATTGATGTAGTTTCAACACTCAAAAAAATGCGTGAAACTGTGCGTGATTGCCGTGCCGAAATCACTGCGGAGCGAGCAGATGAGCATCCCAAAGTTTTTACCAATATTCATATTCATTTTGTTGTAGAAGGAGAAAATCTCAACGAGAAAAAAGTAGCAAAAGCCGTTAGTTTATCGGCTGATAAATACTGCTCCGCTTCAATCATGCTGGGAAAAACTGCCAAGGTAACGCACGATTTTGAAGTCCATGAATAATGCTTGGGGCTGGTTTGGCACAGTAACAGGCATTACGGGTGGTTTGTTGGTAGCGCTTAATTTTGAATGGTCTAAATTTGGTTATATCTTTTTTATGGCATCGGCCATTAGTTGGATTGCTCAAGGAGCTAAAAATAATGACAACTCTTTAGTGTTGCTTAATGCCGTTTTTGTTTGTGTTAATATGTTGGGGATTTATCATTGGTTTTCTTAAGGTTATTTATTTGCATTTTTTGTTTTTACTTTTTGTCATTAAACACTGTGGCAAGCGATGCACAGCACGAGTAACTTACGGAAGCACATGACAAAAATAGCCACCCTTTGACCAAGAAAATTAAAGCAATACATTACGACTTATCAGCACTTGAAAATAAATTAAAAATGGGGCTTGATGCATTCAAAGTTTCAGTTCAAGCAGATGACATTAGCCAACAACTGCTTTACTACGAACGCCAACTAGGCACCCCTAGAGCTCATAACGATCATCAATGGAACAAGTCCGAGAGAATGATTCTGGGTGCAAAAATAAAACTACAAGCATTGCAAGAAAAAATGAGTGCCGAAGGTAGCTGGGGGCAGATAAAGCTTAAAATGCAAGGCTTGGAGGGCAAAGACCCTGGTGCAATAAAAGTTCGATACAATTACGGCTTTTAAGTCGCTATTTCTTAGCGTATAATACGCCCTCTTATGGAGAGTTGGCCGAGTTGGCTGAAGGCGCGCCCCTGCTAAGGGTGTATAGGGTTTATCCCCTATCGAGGGTTCGAATCCCTCACTCTCCACCATATTATTGCGTCTTTTTTCATTCTACGGCGTTAAATTTAAAAAAATACCTAGTTGCATAGATTTTTACTATGTGCCTTCGTGTTTCTAAAATTTGCCTTATTGGCGCTAAACAGTAAGGAAAAAAAAATACTTGCGTAAAGCCTAATAAAATACGAAAATTAGGTAAAATTTTCAGATTATTTTATCACTATCAATCAACCCTATTATGACTGACACACCTTTAGTAATCGCAGGAAAAACTTACAACTCTCGCTTACTGGTTGGTTCGGGAAAATACCAAGACCTTAATGAAACCAAACTGGCGACCGAAGCCGCTGAGGCTGATATTATCACCGTTGCCATTCGCCGTACTAATATCGGACAGGATAAGGAAGAGCCTAGCTTATTAGATGTCATTTCACCGGAAAAATACACTATTTTGCCCAATACAGCAGGTTGCTATAATGCCAAAGATGCAGTGCGTACTTGCCAATTAGCCCGTGAACTTTTAGGCGGACATAATTTAATCAAATTGGAGGTTTTGGGTGATGAAAAAACTCTATATCCCAACATTGTTGAGACGCTATCTGCCGCACAAACCTTAGTTGATGACGGCTTTGATGTGATGGTTTATACCAGCGATGACCCAATCATCGCCAAAGAATTAGAGCGCATCGGCTGTTGTGCTATTATGCCACTTGCTTCACTCATCGGCTCAGGTCAAGGTATTGCCAACCCAGCCAATATCAAACTCATTAAACAGCACGCCAATGTTCCCGTATTGGTTGATGCAGGTATCGGTTGCGCCTCAGATGCCGCCAAAGCCATGGAATTAGGCTGTGATGGCGTACTCATGAACTCAGCCATTGCCAATGCCACCAACCCTATCTTAATGGCAAGTGCCATGAAACACGCAGTTATAGCAGGGCGCACATCTTTTCTTGCTGGTAGAATGATGAAAAAAGCCTACGCCAGCGCTTCGTCACCAATGGAAAACTTAATCTAAAAAATTCTCAATAGATTCTTCTTTAGGCTTAGTAACTCTAACGCCTGGCTTGACCAACACTTCTAAAAAGAAAGTATCTAAGCCTTCTGCATCAGCTTCTGAAATTACTTTGTTGATTTCAGAAATATGAATCGTGTCAGCGGAAGCCTCATTTGCGCCGTAGCGACAATTAAAATCCCAAAAGTCCACATTATCAGGTAATTTTTTATTACGCTCGCGTTTAATGTATTTTTTAAGTTCATATTTAATTGCCTCAACCATTCTAGGTCTTTTCTTTTTAGAATGCACGAAACTGAATGTTTTTTTCATAATAGGCAGATATAGAATTAATTAAAAAAGAGATTATACGCACTCAATAACTTTTTTGAATAATTAAGATTGAAATATTATTTAATTTATACTGAAGTTCGGGCACTAAATTACAACAATTTAGGGGTCCAAAATGACCAGAAAATACACAGTCTTCTTCAGGGTAGAAAACAACTGAGATTTAAGTTTAAAGAGTCGTTAACCCATTGAGACCTTTGCATAAATATGAATAATCATCAAAAATCCACTTTTCACCCGCTTGGCGATTTTTTAAACCCAGCCTTAGCCCTGCTAGGACAAGGTTTAATAAAATCACCAATCTGGCAAAAATTGAATTTTGCTAATCATCCCTATTTATGCAAAGGTCTCCCATTGTAATTTACACATCTGCAAAGGTCTTAACAAATGTTTTAATTTTTCCGTTTAGAACTATCGCAGGCTTTGCTTGCTCGTGCTTTATAAGTGGCTACATGATTAATATATTCTATATAGACTTCACAACTATCAAACTCAGCGACGCTATCAAAGCTTAAAGTCCCGATATCATGAGGCTGAATAAAAAGTATAGCAAACTTAATATGAATGACTTTCTGTACAAGGTCTTTTTTAGATAAGACAAGTGGTATGTAATGATCTAATCAACTTGGACACATTTCAAGCCACTTTTTTCAATTCAGCCATCTTTTCTGCTGGGGTTAAATACCCAATAGCTGAATGAATCCTTTTGTAATTGTAAAAATAAATATAACTCTCTACATTTTCCACT